>CAMCQL010000020.1 GCA_945877005.1 Chryseobacterium gleum | reverse complement strand
GACAATTCCAAACCTGCCATTGAAGGAACCTTACTTAATTCTGATTTAAGAAATTCAATATCTAAATTATCAGAAGAAATAATCGAATTCATAACCCCTTTACTTCTAATGTGACGTACAAGAGCTCTCGTATCAATATCAGAAATACCAACACAATTATTAGTTTTCATCATTTCATCTAAAGATCCAGAAGAGGAAGCCCTTGAAGCAACATCAGAATATTTTTTAGTTACCAAACCAGAAATCTTAATCGATGAAGACTCACTTTCATTTGGATGCACACCATAATTACCAATGTGAGGAGTATTCATAATCAAAATTTGACCTAAATACGAAGGGTCTGTAAATACTTCTTGGTAACCTGTCATACTTGTATTAAAAGCAATTTCTCCAGTTGTTATTCCAATCTTTCCGACAGCTTGCCCAAGAAAAACGGAGCCATCTTCTAATAAAAGGACAGCAGGTTTTCTTTCTTCCATAATAAAATTTTATACAAAATTAAAAAAAAAGATGTTTTATGAATATTAAGAGTAAATAAATAATCATAAAATAAATTACAAAAAAAAGGGCAATAAAACTATTGCCCTTAGAAAGAATAAATTATTCTTAATTATTTTCTTCCGTTGAATCTTCAGAAGAAACCTCAGGAGTTTCAGAAGTTTCTTCAGTTGATGATTCAATCTGATTTTCATCAGTAGAAACTGAATCTGTAGTGTTAGCAGCTGTTGATTTTCTAGATCTTCTAGTAGTTTTCTTAGGTGCAGCAGCAGCTAATAATAACTCATTAAAATCTACTAATTCGATCATACACATTTCTGCATTATCTCCTAATCTAAATCCAGTTCTGATAATGCGAGTATAACCACCGTTTCTTGTAGCTACTTTTGGAGCGATATCTCTAAACAAAGAAGATACAGCGTCTTTATTTTTCAAATAACTAAATACTGTTCTACGAGAATGCGTAGAATCAGTTTTAGATTTTGTAATTAATGGTTCAACATAACCTCTAAGAGCTTTCGCTTTAGCTACAGTAGTATTAATGCGTTTGTGCTCAATTAGAGAATTTGCCATATTAGATAGCATCGCTTTTCTATGATCCGATTTTCTACCTAAATGATTTACTTTATTTCCGTGTCTCATTGCGTTCGATAATTAAAAATTAATCTCTATCTAATTTATATTTGGCTACATTCATACCAAAAGTCAAACCTTTGTTATCTACAAGGTCATCTAACTCAGTAAGAGATTTTTTACCAAAATTACGGAACTTCAATAAATCAGTTTTATTGTAAGATACCAAATCTCCTAATGTCTCAACATCTGCAGCTTTCAAACAATTTAATGCACGAACAGATAAATCCATGTCCACTAATTTTGTTTTTAATAACTGTCTCATATGAAGAGAAGTTTCATCAAATTCTTCAGTCTCTGATTTAGTTTCATTTTCCAATGTTATTTTCTCATCAGAGAATAACATGAAATGGTGAATTAAAATCTTAGCCGCTTCTTTTAATGCATCCTTTGGATGAATAGAACCATTTGTGGTAATTTCAATGATTAACTTTTCGTAATCTGTTTTTTGTTCAACACGAAAGTTTTCAATTGAATAATTAACATTTTTGATAGGTGTAAAAATAGAGTCAATAAAAATTGTACCAAATGGAACACCTGATACTTTATTCTCTTCAGCTGGAACATATCCCCTACCTTTAATGATAGTCATTTCCATCTCAAATTTAACTGAAGAATCCATATTACATATTACTAAATCAGGATTTAATACCTGAAAAGCAGAAGTAAATTTACCTAAATCACCAGCAGTCAATTGATTTTGTCCTGAAACTGAAACAATAACTGTTTCAGAATCTATTCCCTCAATTTGTTGTTTAAAATTAACTTGTTTTAAGTTTAAAACAATTTCTGTAACATCTTCAACAACACCTTTAATCGTAGTAAACTCATGGTCTGCCCCTTCAATTCGAATTGAAGAAATAGCAAACCCTTCCAAGGAAGACAATAAAATACGACGCAAAGAATTACCAACTGTAATACCGTATCCTGGTTCTAGAGGACGAAACTCAAACTGACCTTTGTGTTCATCTGAATGAATCATGATAACCTTGTCAGGCTTTTGAAAATCTAAAATAGCCATTTTAATGTTTATTTATTATTTAGAATACAATTCAACTATTAATTGTTCCTTGATGTTTTCAGGAATCATTTCTCTTGATGGTGAAATAATAAATTTACCAGAGAAAGCAGATGAATTCCAATCTAACCAATCGTATTTCCTTGTATTAGAACTTAATGAAACTGTAATAGTTTCTAAAGATTTAGATTTTTCACGAACTCCAACAACATCACCAACTTTCAATGTATAAGATGGAATATTTACAACTTCACCGTTAACAGTTATATGTCTATGAGACACTAACTGACGTGCACCTCTTCTTGTAGGAGAAATTCCAAGTCTGTAAACTGTGTTGTCTAAACGAGATTCACATAAAATAAGTAAATTCTCACCTGTAATTCCTTTTATACGAGAAGCTTTTTCAAAAAGATTTGAAAACTGTTTCTCTAAAATACCATAAGTATACTTCGCTTTTTGCTTCTCAGCTAACTGAATCGCATACTCAGATTTTTTTCCTCCTCTTCTTTTGTTTGGACCATGTTGTCCAGGAGGATAATTTCTTTTTTCTAACGCTTTGTCAGGACCAAAAATTGCTTCACTAAATCTACGAGCAATTTTGGTTTTGGGACCTCTGTATCTTGCCATTTTTTATGTTTTAAAAGAGGAGAGAATATGAATTAAGGCTTTCCTTCGATATCCTTTATCTCCTCTAAAGTTAATTACTGATTATACTCTTCTATGTTTCGGTGGTCTACAACCGTTGTGTGGAAGTGGAGTGATATCAATGATTTCTATTACTTCAATTCCTGAATTATGTATAGAACGAATAGCAGACTCACGACCACCACCTGGTCCTTTAACATAAACTTTTACTTTACGTAATCCGAAGTCAAAGGCTTCTTTGGAACAATCTTCAGCAGCTACTTGAGCAGCATAAGGTGTGTTTTTCTTAGAACCTCTAAAACCCATTTTACCAGCGGATGACCAAGATATAACTTGACCAGCGTTGTTAGTCAAAGAAATAATAACATTGTTGAAGGTAGCTTGAATATGCGCTTCACCAATTGCCTCTACTTTGACATTCTTCTTCTTTTTCTTATCAGCTTTTGCCATTATAACTTATTATTTAGTTGCTTTTTTCTTATTTGCAACTGTTTTTCTCTTACCTTTTCTCGTTCTAGAATTATTCTTAGTACGTTGCCCTCTTAATGGTAAACCAGCTCTATGTCTGATTCCTCTATTACAACCAATGTCCATCAAACGTTTAATGTTTAATTGGATTTCAGAACGTAACTGACCTTCAACTTTAATTTCATTGAGAGATTCACGAATTAAACCAATTTGATCATCATTCCAATCCTGAACTTTAATATTCTCATCAATGTTGTTGTTGATTAAGATTTGTCTTGCTGTACTACGACCAATCCCATAGATGTAAGTTAAACCTATTACACCTCTTTTCTTTTTTGGTAAATCTATACCTGCTATACGTGCCATATTATTTAATATTACCCTTGTCTTTGTTTAAGTTTCGGATTCTTTTTGTTAATCACGTAAACTCTACCTTTTCTCTTAACAATCTTGCAATCTGCTGATCGTTTTTTTACTGAAGCTCTTACTTTCATCTTTAAAAATGTAATTGTTTCTATTTATACCTAAATGAAATTCTACCTTTAGTTAAATCATAAGGTGACATTTCAACCTTAACTCTATCTCCTGGTAATATCTTAATGTAAAACATACGCATTTTACCAGAGATATGGGCTGTAATTACATGCCCGTTTTCTAATTCAACTCTAAACATTGCGTTAGACAATGCTTCAATTATTACTCCATCTTGTTCAATGGATGTTTGCTTAGCCATATTAAAATCCTGAAAGTTCGTTTGTAACTTGTCTACCTCTGACTCTAGTACCTTCCATTAAACCATCCATATGACGATTCAATAAATAAGTTTCTATTTGCTGTAAAGTGTCCAAAACAACTCCAACCATGATTAACAAAGAAGTACCACCAAAAAACATCTCAAAACCAGAAGTTATTCCAGCTCCATGTGCAATAGAAGGTAAAATTGCAATCAAAGCAAGGAAAATAGAACCCGGCAATGTAATTCTAGAAACTAGTGAATCAATGTATTCTGCAGTATCTTCTCCAGGACGAACCCCAGGGATAAATCCTCCACTTCTTTTTAAATCATCAGCCATCTTACGAGGATTAATCATAATAGCAGTATAAAAGAAAGTAAATACAATAATTAAAATAGCTAATAAAGCATTATAGGATACACCATAAATATCACCCAAAGTTCTTTGAATAAAATTACCTGTACCAGAATTTACACTACTAGCAAACACCATAACAGGAATTGTCATAATTGCTTGAGCAAAAATGATAGGCATAACACCACTAGCATTTACTTTAATTGGCAAATAACTTCTAGCACCTTGTGATTCTAACTCTCGGGTACCTGCAATTCTTTTAGCAGTACTCATTGGGATTTTGCGTACACCTTGAACAATTAAAATAGTACCTAAAACTATAAGCATAAAAGCTAATAATTCTAATACAATTCTAATTAAATTAGAAGAACTAAATCCAATTTCCGCAAATAAAGCTTGAGGAAAACGAGATAAAATCCCGACAGTAATCAATAATGAAATACCATTACCAATTCCTTTGTCAGTAATTCTCTCACCTAACCAAACAGCAAACATTGAACCAGCAATTAAAACTATTGTAGATTGAACCCACCACAAGCTACCCGCATCCACTGGTAACGCACCTTTATTTCCAACCCATAAAGTTAAATAAGAAGGTGCTTGTAAAGCACAAATTACAATGGTTAAAATACGCGTGTAATTACTAATTCTTTTTCTGCCAGATTCACCTTCATTTTGCATTTTTTGAACAGCTGGAACAGCCATACCCATTAATTGCATAATGATAGATGCACTAATGTAAGGCATAATTCCAAGAGCCATAACAGATGCGTTGGAAAAACCACCACCTGAAAATAATGAAAGCAACGATTCTAATGCATTAGAACTTCCTTTTGCATTAGCTGCAGATAAAGCTTCATAATTTACACCAGGTAAAATTATGAAAGAACCTAATCGATATACAAGAATTAGAGAAAGAGTCAATATAATTCTCTTTCTCAATTCTTCTACTTTCCAAATGTTCTTTATGTTCTGTATAAATTTTTTCATTTGCTAAAATAATGGCAAAGATAATTAGATTTCTGAACAATTACCACCAATCGCTTCAATAACTGATTTCGCAGATGAAGAAAATTTATGCGCAGTAATATTTATCTTAGTAGTTAATTCACCACGACCTAAAACTTTTACTAAATCGTTTCGAGAAATAATACCAAATTCTCTCAAAATATCAGGAGTAATTTCAGTAACATTTTTTCTTTCGATTAAAGATTGAATAACATCCAAGTTGATTGCTTTAAATTCAACTCTGTTAATGTTTTTAAATCCAAATTTAGGAACACGTCTTTGTAACGGCATTTGACCACCTTCAAATCCAATCTTCTTGCTGTAACCTGATCTAGATTTCGCACCTTTATGCCCTCTTGTAGAGGTTCCTCCATGACCAGAACCTTGACCACGAGCAATCCTCTTAATTTTCTTAACAGAACCTTTAGCGGGAGTTAAATTATGTAAATTCATTTTTATTTAGTTTAAGAATTCTACTCAACAACTTCTAAAAGATGTTGTACCTTTTTTACCATTCCAAGAATCTGTGGTGTAGCTTCATGCTCAACAACTTGATTCATTTTTCTAAACCCTAAAGCTATCACTGTTGCTTTTTGAACAGCAGGACGCTTAATAGCACTTCTTACTTGCTTTAATTTAATTGTAGCCATTTGTTCTAAAATTAACCGTTAAATACTTTATCTAAACTGATTCCACGTTGTTTAGCAACTGTAACAGCATCTCTCATTTGAGTTAATGCATCCATTGTTGCTTTAATAACGTTGTGAGGATTAGAAGAACCTTGAGATTTTGCTAATACATTATGTACACCAACACTTTCAAGCACTGCACGCATTGCACCACCAGCAATTACACCTGTTCCTGGAGTAGCAGGTTTAAGTAAAACTTCTGCACCACCGAATTTACCTTTCTGAGTATGAGGAACTGTACCTTTTAAAATCGGAACACGAATTAAATTTTTCTTCGCATCATCAATTCCTTTAGTGATCGCTTCAGTAACTTCTTTAGCTTTTCCAAGTCCGTGACCAACGATACCATTCTCATCGCCTACAACAACTATTGCTGAAAAACTGAAAGTACGACCACCTTTAGTAACTTTTGTTACTCTATTTACAGCAACTAATTTATCTTTTAACTCAGTTTCTGTAGATTTAACTCTATTTAAATTATTTGTTGCCATCGTTTAAAATTTAAGTCCGCCTTCTCTTGCAGAGTCAGCTAATGATTTTACTCTTCCGTGATACAAATATCCATTTCTATCAAAAACTACTTTTTCAATACCAACTTTAATAGCTTTCTCAGCTACTTCTTTACCAACAATAGCAGCTTGTTCAATTTTGGAAACATTTGAAGCTGAATCATTTTTGTAAGAGCTTGCAGATGCTAAAGTTACACCATTTGTATCATCGATTAACTGAGCATATATCTGCTTGTTACTACGGAACACAGTTAAACGAGGCAATTGAGCAGTACCAGAAACTTTTTTTCTGATTCTTCTTTTAATTTTTGCTCTTCTATTTATTTTACTAAATGCCATGATAATATATATCTAATTATTTTTTACCTGCAGACTTACCAGCCTTTCTTCTAATTTCTTCACCAACAAATCTGATACCTTTACCTTTATATGGTTCTGGTTTACGAAGGGAACGAATTTTGGCAGCAACTTGTCCTACTAATTGTTTATCGTAAGACTCTAAAGTTACAACTGGAGCTTTACCCTTTTGGGTGTCTGCAGATACCTTAATTTCTGAAGGAAGTTCGAAAACTATTGGATGAGAATAACCTAAAGACAACTCAAGACTCTGTCCTGTTGCAGTTGCACGGTATCCTACACCAATAACTTCCATTGCCTTCTTGTACCCTTCCGAAACACCAATGATCATATTATTAACTAAAGCACGGTATAAACCATGTTTTGCTCTATGATCAGGTGCATCTGATTCGCGGCTAAAAGTGATTACATTTTCTTCAATTGTAACTTTAACAGTAGAATCTAATTCCTGTATTAAAGTACCTTTAGAACCTTTAACGATAATCGTTGTACCGTCAATTTTTACTTCTACTCCACTCGGGATCGTAACTGGGGATTTACCTATCCTTGACATTTTACTTGTTAATTAATTAATATACGTAACAAAGAACCTCTCCGCCAACGTTGCTTTTTCTAGCTTCTTTATCTGTAACAACACCTTTAGATGTTGAAACGATAGCTACTCCTAAACCATTCAATACTCTTGGCATTTCAGTAGCACCACTATATTTACGTAAACCTGGACGAGACGCGCGAACTAATTTAGTAATCGCTGGTGTCTTTGTCGACTGATTATACTTAAGTGCAATTTTAATTACACCTTGTTTTCCATCATCCTCAAACTTATAATTTGCAATATAACCTTGATCAAACAATATTTGAGTCATAGCTCGTTTAACATTTGAGCCTGGTATCTCAACCATTTTTAATCTTGCGCTACTAGCATTTCTAATTCGAGTTAAGAAATCTGCAATAGGATCTGTATTCATTTTTTCGAATATTCTAAAATTACCAACTTGATTTTTTTACACCAGGGATTTTACCTGCCAAAGCCATTTCACGGAAAGTCACCCTTGAAATACCAAATTGACGCATATAACCTCTAGGTCTACCTGTTAATCCACAACGATTGTGCAAACGCACTTTAGATCCATTTGCAGATAATTTCTGAATTGCCAACATAGCATCCCATTTTGCAGCTTGAACTTGTTCGTCTTCACTTGTAGATTTTAAAACAGTCGTTAATGCAGCTCTCTTAGCAACATCTCTAGCAACCATTCTTTCTCTTTTACGCTCTCGCGCTTTCATTGATTCTTTAGCCATTGTAATTATTTTTTAATAAATGGAAAACCAAAAGCATCTAATAGAGCTTTCGCTTCTTCGTCATTTTCTGCTGAAGTAACAAAAGTAATGTCCATACCCATCATTCTACTTACCTTATCAATATCGATTTCAGGAAATATAATGTGTTCTTTAATACCTAAGTTAAAATTACCTCTACCATCAAACCCTTTAGGATTGATACCTCTAAAATCACGAGTTCTTGGTAAAGCAACAGAAATAAAACGATCTAAAAAATCAAACATTTTATCTCCACGTAAAGTTACTTTAGTACCTATTGGCATACCTTTACGTAATTTGAAGTTAGAAATGTCTTTTTTAGAAATAGTAGAAATAGCTTTTTGTCCTGCAATACGAGACAATTCAACTAATGCATTATCTACTAATTTCTTATCAGCAACCGCATCACCAATACCTTGGCTTAATACGATTTTTTGTAATTTCGGTACACGCATAACGGTTTTGTACCCAAATTTTTCAGTAAGTGCAGGAATGATATCCTGTGCATACTTTTCCTTTAGTCTTGGCGTATAACTCATTACTTAATTTCCTCCCCTGACTTTTTTGAATAACGAACTAATTTACCTGCTTCGTTCAATTTACGTCCTACTCTTGCAGCTTGACCTTTATGAACGACCATAAGATTTGAAATATGTATTCCACTCTCCATTTCAATGATTCCTCCTTCCGGATTAGAAGCACTTGGTTTAGCATGTTTTTTAACTAAATTAAGTCCTTCTACAGTTGCACGGCCTTTCTTCTTGTTAATCACAAGAAGTTTTCCTTCTTGTCCTCGAGATTCTCCGCTAAGTACCTTAACGACATCTCCAACTTTAATGTGTAATTTCTGATTCATAACTTCCACAATTTTAAAGTACTTCGGGAGCAAGAGATACAATTTTCATGTAATTGTTCTCACGAAGCTCACGTGCTACTGGTCCGAAAATACGAGTTCCTCTCATTTCACCTGCTTGGTTTAAAATAACCACAGCATTATCATCGAAACGAATGTAAGAGCCATCAGCCCTACGTACTTCTTTCTTTGTTCTTACTATTACAGCCTTGGCTACCTGACCTTTCTTAACGGCACCAGAGGGCGTTGCACTCTTTACAGCAACTACTATTTTATCTCCAACGGAAGCATAACGACGCTTTGTACCGCCTAATACGCGTATACAAAGCACCTCTTTTGCTCCGGAGTTATCAGCTACTGAAAGTCTTGATTCCTGTTGTATCATTATTAATGATTATTTAGCTCTTTCGACAATTTCTACTAATCTCCAATTCTTATTCTTTGACAATGGTCTCGTCTCCATGATTTTAACTGTATCGCCTTCGTTACAGTCATTATTTTCATCATGGGCTACAAATTTAGTAGTTTTTTTCACGAACTTACCATATTTTGGATGTTTTACTTTTCTTTCTACAGAAACTACAATAGATTTCTGCATTTTATCACTAGTAACAATTCCAATTCTCTCTTTTCTTAAATTACGCTTTTCCATTTGAAGCTCATTTCTTTTTAATCAAGCCTAAGCTTGAACTCGTTTACACAACTCAGTTTTTAATCGCGCTACTGTTTTACGAACACTACGTATTTGTATCGGATTTTCAAGAGGTGTTACCTTATGAGAAATTCTCATTTTAGATAATTTTTCTTCGAAAACATCAATGCGACTTTTTAAGTCTACATCTGATAACTTTGTGATTTCTTGTTGTTTCATCTTTTAGTTATTTACCTGGTACAACATAGTCATTACGAACAATAAACTTACACTTAACAGGTAACTTTTGTGCTGCTAAACGCAATGCTTCTTTAGCTGTTTCATAGGAAACTCCATCAGCTTCAAAAAGTATACGTCCTGGCTTAACAACAGCTACCCAGTGACTAGGTGCTCCTTTACCTTTACCCATCCTTACCTCTGCAGGTTTAGAGGTAACAGGTTTATCAGGGAAAATTCTAATCCAAACCTGACCTTCTCTTTTCATAAAACGCGTAACTGCGATACGAGAAGCTTCAATTTGTCTAGAAGTTATCCATGCTGGTTCCAATGTTTTAAGTCCAAAAGATCCAAATGCGATAGTGCTTCCCCTTTGAGCTTCACCACGATTACGACCTTTTTGTACTCTTCTAAATTTGGTTCTTTTTGGCTGTAACATCCTTAATAATTTAATAAATCAATTATTTTTTCTTTCTTTTTGGAGCTGGTTTTCTGTTTGAAGTTTGAGCAGGAGAAGATTTCGCACCAGCAGCAGACATTCCTACATTTGGAGATAAATCTCTTTTTCCATAAACCTCACCTTTACAGATCCAAACTTTGATTCCAATTCGTCCATAAGTAGTGTGTGCTTCACTAACTGCATAATCAATATCTGCTCTGAACGTATGTAACGGAGTACGTCCATCTTTGTACATCTCGTTACGTGCCATTTCTGCACCATTAAGACGACCAGATATTTTAACTTTTATTCCTTCAGCACCCATTCTCATCGTAGAACCAATAGCCATCTTGATTGCACGACGGAAAGAAATACGAGCTTCAATTTGACGAGCAATTCCATCAGCAACTAAACGAGCATCCAATTCAGGACGTTTAACCTCGAAAATATTGATTTGAATTTCTTTTTTCGTTAATTTTTTTAACTCTTCTTTCAACTTATCAACTTCTTGTCCACCTTTACCAATAATCACACCTGGACGTGCTGTATTAATAGTAACAGTAACAAGTTTCAACGTTCTCTCAATAATAATTTTAGAAATGCTAGCTCTAGATAATCGTGTAAATAAATATTTACGGATTTTATCATCCTCAACGATTTTATCTTTGTATTTATTTCCTCCATACCAATTAGATTCCCATCCGTGGATGAAACCTAATCTATTTCCAATTGGATTTGTCTTTTGTCCCATGTTCTTTTACTTATTTAGCACCATCTACTATGATGGTAACGTGGTTCGATCTCTTTCTAACTCTATGAGCTCTTCCTTGAGGAGCAGTTTGAATACGTTTCATCATAGCAGCACTATCCACTTGTATGGAAGATACAACTAATTTTTCATCTTCAATGCTTTTTCCCTCATTTTTTTGTTCCCAATTAGCAATTGCTGAACGCAATAACTTTTCGAGACTTTTAGAAGCAAATTTAGAATTATGTTGCAATATGTTTAGAGCTTTATTTACTTCAACCCCCCTTACAAGATCTGCAACTAATCTCATCTTTCTTGGAGCAATAGGAGAAGAATTTAAACTTGCTAACGCAGTTAAATTTTTCTCACTTTTTAATTTCTCAGCTCTTAATCTTTTTCTAGCGCCCATGTCACTACTTAATTTTAAAACTATCTTTTCTTATTTTTCTTGTCAGCACCATGACCACGGAAGTTACGTGTAGGAGAATTTGTGACCTACCATGTTCTCAGTAACGAAAACAGGAATAAACTTATTCCCATTATGAACAGCAACTGTTAAACCTACGAAATCAGGTGTAATAGTAGAAGCTCTAGACCAAGTTTTGATCACAGCTTTGCTGTTTGAAGCTTGCGCTTCTTCCACTCGTTTAAACAATTTGTAGTGTACGAATGGTGGTTTTTTCAACGATCTACTCATAACTTAACTATTTCTTTCTTTTCTCGATGATTAACTTATCTGAATACTTAGTTTTTGAACGTGTTTTGTATCCTTTTGCAGGTAAACCTTTTCTTGATCTAGGATGCCCTCCAGAATTTCTTCCTTCACCACCACCCATTGGGTGATCAACAGGGTTCATTACAACACCTCTCACTCTTGGTCTTCTACCTAACCATCTTGAACGACCAGCTTTACCAGAAACAACCAAACTATGTTCAGAATTTGAAACTGATCCTATAGTAGCTAAACAAGTCGTTAAAACCATTCTAGTTTCACCTGAAGGCAATTTAACAATTGCATAACGTCCGTCACGAGCATTTAATTGCGCGTAAGTACCAGCACCTCTAGCAATCGCTCCTCCTTTACCTGGATGTAATTCAATATTATGAATAACTGTACCTAATGGTACATCACTTAAAAACATTGAATTTCCAACATTTGGAGTTGCAGTTTTACCAGAAACAACAGTATCACCAACTTTTAAACCTTCTGGTGCGATAATGTATCTTTTTTCACCATCAGCATAATACAACAATGCGATTCTAGCTGTACGATTTGGATCGTACTCAATAGTTTTCACAGTTGCAGGAATATCCTGTTTGTCTCTTTTGAAATCAATGATACGGTATTTTTGTTTATGACCTCCTCCAATATAACGCATGGTCATTCTACCGTCATTGTTACGACCCCCAGACTTTTTCTTTTTTGCTACCAATGACTTTTCGGGAACATTTGTAGTTACTTCAGCATAAGTACTGTTGATCTTGTGTCTTTGCCCTGGAGTAGTAGGCTTGAATTTTTTAAGACCCATTTTCTTTTGTTAAATGTTATTATACAAATCAATCGTTTCTCCATCTGCAACAGTTACAATCGCTTTTTTCCAAGGATTATTAGGTTGCACAACGATACCTTTGTTAGTTTGCTTAACAGAGGATTTACCACCGCCATAGGTTTGAGTACGAACTTCAGTAACATGAATTCCATACATTTTTTCGACAGCTTTTTTTATTTCAATTTTATTCGCACTTTTTTCAACTTGAAAAGAAAAACGGTTGCGAGTTTCCATCGCAACTGTTGCTTTTTCAGTAATAAGTGGTTTCTTTATAACGTTATTCATCACTATATTAATTTAGAATGTTTTCTATAACAGCAAGAGAACTTTCAGCTAAAATTACTTTTTTAGCATTCAATACATCGTATGTATTTACAGAATCAGCCGTTACTACTTTAACTCTTTTTAAATTTCTAGAAGACAAATATACATTATCATTTTGTGAACCCAAAATAAATAACACTTTATCATTCTGTAAATCTAAATTATTAATTAATGAAATAAAACTTTTAGTTTTAATAGAATCAAAATTTACGTCTTCAAGTACTACTAAACCGTCATTTTGTGCTTTGTAAGCAAATGCAGATTTTCTAGCTAAACGTTTTAATTTAATATTCAATTTAAAACTATAATTTCTCGGTCTAGGTCCAAAAATTCTACCACCACCAACAATAGTACCTGACTTAATGCTACCAGCACGGGCACCACCAGTTCCTTTTTGTTTTTTGATTTTTCTAGTAGAACCAGCAATTTCATTCCTTTCTTTTGCTTTATGGGTTCCTTGACGTTTGTTTGCTAAATGTTGTTTAACATCCAAATAGATTGCATGATCGTTTGGTTCTATACCAAAGATATTGTCTGTTAATGCTACTTTTTTAGAAGTAGCTTTTCCAGTTTGGTCAATTACTTTTACTTCCATTATTTCGCTATTAATACAGTTGAACCTTTAGCTCCAGGAACCGATCCTTTCACTACAATTAAATTTTTGTCAGCTAAAACCTTCAAAACTTCCAAGTTTTCAGTCATCACACGCTTATTCCCCATTTGACCTGCCATTCGCATACCTTTAAATACACGAGCAGGATAAGAACATGCTCCAATTGAACCTGGCGCACGTAAACGATTATGTTGACCATGAGTTGATTGTCCTACTCCAGCAAAATTGTGACGTCTTACAACCCCTTGAAAACCTTTACCTTTTGAAGTTCCGACAACTCCAACAAATTGTCCTTCTTCGAAAATGTCTACATTCACTAAATCACCCAAACTTAATCCATCAAAGCCTTTAAATTCCGCCAATTTTGCTTTTGGCGTAGTATTTGCTTTTTTGAAATGACCTTTAAGCGCGTTTGGTGTTCTATTGTCTTTACGTTCACCAAATCCTAACTGAACTGCGTTGTATCCATCTCTATCTTGTGTTTTTAACTGAGTAACTACACAAGGACCAGCTTCTATGACTGTGCATGGCGTTGCCTTACCCTCGGCACTATAGATGCTAGTCATTCCGACTTTTCTACCAATTATTCCAGGCATACTTTAAATTTTATTTTATTTAAACTTTTATTTCTACGTCAACTCCACTAGGAAGCTCTAACCTCATTAATGCATCTACTGTTTTAGAAGATGAACTGTAAATATCTAACAAGCGCTTGTAAGAACACAACTCGAACTGCTCACGAGCTTTCTTGTTAACGTGTGGAGATTTTAATACAGTATATATTCTTTTGTGAGTAGGTAATGGAATTGGACCACTAACTACAGCACCTGTAGCTTTAACCGTCTTAACAATTTTCTCAGCTGATTTATCAACTAAATTGTGATCGTACGATTTTAATTTAATTCTTATTTTTTGGCTCATCTGTTAATCTTATTAAGCGTTTACTTTACCGTTAATTTTCGCAATTACATCATCAGCAACGTTACGTGGTGCTTCAGCGTAATGAGAGAACTCCATACTTGAAGTAGCACGACCAGAAGTGATAGTTCGTAATTGTGTTACATATCCAAACATTTCTGATAAAGGAACATCCGCTTTAACCACTTTTGCACCAGCTCTATCATCCATACCTTTCATCATACCACGACGACGATTTAAATCACCTACAACGTCACCCATGTTTTCTTCTGGAGTAACCACTTCTAATTTCATGATAGGCTCTAATAAAATAGGCTTACATTTTTTCAAAGCTTCACGGTATGCCATTTTAGCACAAATCTCAAAAGATAAAGAATCTGAATCGACATTATGGTAAGAACCATCTAATAATTCTACTTTCATAGAATCAACTAAATATCCAGCCAATACACCATTTTTCATAGATTCCTTAAAGCCTTTTTCAACAGAAGGAATAAATTCACGAGGAATGTTACCACCTTTAATGGAGTTAACAAATTCTAGACCTGTTTTCTCTTGATTTTCTTGAGGAGATATTCTAACAAGGATGTCTGCGAATTTACCACGTCCACCTGATTGTTTTTTATATTGTTCTCTGTGCTCAATATCAGCAGTTATTGCTTCACGATAAGAAACCTGAGGTGCACCTTGATTAACCTCAACTTTAAACTCTCTTTTCAAACGGTCAATGATAATCTCCAAGTGAAGCTCACCCATTCCACTAATAATAGTTTGTCCAGTTTCTTCGTCAGTTTTAACTCGGAACGTTGGATCTTCTTCAGAAAGTTTATTTAAACCAATCGAAATTCTATCTGTGTCTGCTTGTGTTTTTGGTTCAATCGCTAAACCAATAACTGGCTCAGGGAAATTCATAGACTCAAGAATAATTGGGTTTTTTTCATCACACAATGTATCTCCAGTACGAATATCTTTAAAACCTACAACAGCACCAATATCTCCTGCACCTAACTCATCAATTTGATTTTGTTTGTTAGCATGCATTTGAAAGATACGAGAAATACGCTCTTTGTTATCCGATCTCGTATTGAATACATAAGAACCTGCTTGTAAGTTTCCTGAATAAGCACGAATAAAACATAAACGGCCTACGAAAGGATCCGTTGCAATTTTAAATGCCAATGCAGCAAAAGGCTCATTATAGGAAGGTTGACGTGTAGTCTCTTCACCAGTTCTTGGATCAGTACCAGTAATTCCATCAACATCCATTGGAGAAGGTAAAATTTCCATTACCATATCCAACATTGCTTGAACACCTTTGTTTTTAAATGCAGATCCACACATCATTGGTACAACTTTACCAGCGATAGTAGCAGCTCTTAATGCATCTAAAATTTCTCTTT
>CAMCQL010000019.1 GCA_945877005.1 Chryseobacterium gleum | reverse complement strand
TGAGATAACGGAAATTCAGAAACGATGTCCCCACAAATACATTGTTTGTGTTGAATCAAATACTCTACAATCGCTACTCTTGCTGGATGCCCTAAAGCTTTTAATGCATTTGCCATCGTGTTTTGATGTTCAGTAAAATGTTCTGATTTAGTGATTCCCATAAAAGCATAAAAGTATATTGCAATATTACGATAATAGTTTATTCATTAAACAAATTGTTGAATATTTTTATTTTACATTTGTAACTTCAAAATTTCACATGAAAACAATTGTTGGCGCATCGTTTGAAACACTAGGTCTCCTATTCCTATTCATAGCATTTGGATTATTTTTTGACAGTACCTATTTCATTAAATACTCTGTTTATGGACAATCGATTGCAAATATTCTGATGCTCATTGTGTTTGTGTTTATAATCCTAAAAGGAACAAAAAGAGTAAAAGAATTAATGCTTTACGCACTGATTATTGGTACAGTTGGTGAATTTCTTTTTTCATTAGGATTTGAAATGTACACATACAGATTAATGAACGTACCTGTTTACGTTCCACCAGGACATGCAATTATTTACATTGTAACCTATTATTTTACACGTAAAGCTCCAATTCAACAATCAAAAGATAAAATTGAATTACTCTTTAAATTTTTTATAATTGTGTACAGTAGCGCGTTCCTTCTACTTGGAAAAGATATATTCGGGTTTGTATTATCACTTCTTATAATTTGGTTGTTAAGAAATAAACCGAAAGAACGATTGTTTTACTTTACAATGTATATTGTTGTTGCATTTTTAGAAATTATTGGAACAAGTTACGGGTGTTGGAAATGGCCTTCAACAGCATTTGACTGCATTCCATTTTTGAAAAGTGCAAATCCACCTTCAGGAATTAGTTTCTTTTACTTCGGGCTTGACTTAGGTTGTTTGTGGTTGTACAAACAAAGACATTTAATTGCTTGGAAAAGAATGAAATCTATAAGATATAGTGTAATTGAAAATAGAAATTACACCAAAAATTAAATTCAATCGTTTGATATCGCATCAAATACTACTGAAACAGGAATAGATTCAATACAATTACACCCTTTTTTTACAGCACAAACCGGACATTTGTCGTCCTTTACTAATACTTTAACATTCGAACCCAAAGGCTGCCATCTTCCAGGATGTATCGGTATTCGTGGAGAAAACAACCCTACAGCACGAATACTAAGAACTCCAGCTATATGCAAAGGTCCTGTTGAACACGCAACTAAGGATTGAGCTTTAGAAATCAACACGATTAATTGAGATAATGATAATTTACCCGTAGAATCATAACAATTAGAATGATTCGGAATTAAATGCCTAAATTGAATTCCTTCCTTTTCTGTACCAGTGAATATTACTGAATATCCTTCAGATAACAATTGATTTGACAATTCAATATAATTTTCAATTCCCCATTCCAATGCACTTCCTTGAGATTTTGGATGTAATAACACAATCTTTTGAGCAGATTCAATAAATTGACTCAATGCTTCTGGTAAATCAATAAAAGGAACCTTAAATGAGCTTAAATAAGAACTTAACTCTACCAACGACGGTAATTGGTGAAGCCCTAAACAACGCATCAATTCAAAATTCAATTGTGATTCATGCAACGAAGAACCTTTACGTGTAAAATTTGGACGAATATTACAGGTTAAAAAATGAAAAACACGGTGTGAAGTACCAATGCGAAATGGAATCCTAGCTTTTTTCATCCAAAAAGCAATTTCTTTTTTCGGAAAAACATGGATACAGATATCAATTTTTGCGTCTTGTAAAAATCGATTCAACTCTGCAGTTGGTCGATTTTGTAACGATTGAAATTCCCAAACCTCATCAATCTCAGGTAAACATTCAAGTACCGGAAGTGTATAAGTACTCCCTAAAAAAATAACTTTAGAAAATGGAAATGTCCTTTTAATCCAAACGCATAGAGGTAATGTCAACATTACATCACCAATACTATCAGTCCGACTGATCAAAAAGGTTTTATTTGAAAAATCAACTGGGAACTTCATTCTAGATGGACTTATTTGAATGGATTAATTGGCGTAATTTTTTATATTTAGTAAACGTAGCGAAAGCAGATATACGACAAATTCGAAAACCTACGCTACCATCTAAAAAACCTAATTTAATAAAATAATCTTTTATAAACTTTACAACTGGACTAAATAATAAAATAAATATCGGAGCTTTTTTTCCTTTTTTAAATTGAGCTTTTGCTAAAATATCTGTGAAATATGCAACTTGCTTGTAATGGTCGTCTAACGAATAGTAACTGTAATGTAGAATATCCCCTTTTAAATGGGATATTTTAGTGTCTTTAGAATACATTTCAAATTTATCATGCGGATTATCACCTCCCCAAGCACCCAAACGTGCATCCCACAAACGTAGTTTAGTATCAGGATACCAACCACAGTACTTTACCCAATGTCCACAATAATTCGTCAATCGATTCATCGTGTAGCCAGAACTTTTCCAGTCTGATAAAACTGACTTTATCGAAGTAGACAATTCATCAGAAACGACCTCATCGGCATCTAATGATAATATGTGTGGGTATTTTGCTTGAGTAATGGCCCAATTCTTTTGTTCAATGTGACCCTCAAATGCATGCTGAACAAAACGAACGCCAAATTCTTTACAAATTGCTTCCGTATTATCTGTTGAAAAAGAATCTACCACGACTATATCATCAGATAAATCTTTGAGTGAAGATAGACACCTTCCTATATTTTTTTCTTCATTAAAAGTAATGATGACAATTGAGATGGAAACAACCATAAGTAATCAAATTACTTAACACGTAAAATTTGACCTACACGTATGGTGTTAGGGTCAATTCCAGGATTTAACTCGTGTAATTGTTGAGGTGTTAACGCATGACTTTCCGCTAATCGATTGAACATATCACCTGGTTTGATCGTGTAATATTTTTTAATCGGAACTACAACCTTAGGTTTAACAACAGTTTGTTTTACAGGTGTTTTTAATTCTAAATTAGGCAATTGAACTTTTGAAATTATTTTTAATTTTTGTCCTGCGATAACTGAACTATTAGTTAAGTTATTCCATTTAATTACATCATTCAATGAAACATTATATTTCTCTGCAATTTTAGACAATAATTCTCCTCTTAAAACAGTATGAAAAATCGTAACACTTGTATCTACTATTAATTGTTTCGTTGTATTCTTTGGTGTTTCAGTTGATTTAACTTTTTGAATTTTTGAATTTATTTTATTTGCTAGTAATACATTTGTATCCACAACTTGTTTCTTTTCAACTTTCGATGGTTTTATTGTTGTAGAGGTTTTATTGTTTGATGAAATAAGTGAATCTTGTACAATTTTATTCTTTTTAGATTGAACCGACTCTTGTACAGCACTGATGATCTGATTTTCAATTACGGTTTCTAGTACTTTATCGTCGTCTGATTTTAAAATCTTTAACCATCTTCCTTTAGGAGCAACATTTGAACGTAAATAATTCCATTTTTTAATTTGATCTGATTGAACACCGTAAGCTGCAGCAATGGTACTTAAAGTTTCACCACGTTTTACTTTATGCCATACAACTGCAGATTTTTTTACAGCTTTGGTAACGGACTTTACCACAGTATCCTGAGAAACAACGGCGGGTATAACAATTGTATCACTTACATTCTTCAACGAGTCGACAGGAGGAACTATAACTGGTTTAGGTTTAGGGAAATAAATGCTTTTTTCTAAATTATATAAAGAATCTACCACACTCACCAACTTGCCAATCTCTTTAATAGGACCAGTAATACATTGTTTAGGCTCTGTCTGAGGGACATACTTCGTTTTATAAATTGGATTCAACGCTGCTACTTCACTTTCACTCCATCCTGTTAACTTCTCAATCGTTGACATGTGTATTGCTTTACTCAAACAGATCGTATCCAACTGATAAAAATGATGTTTATTCGTAGCAGGAACAATATTATGTTGAGTATGATACGACATTAAATAGGTCGCTGCAATAAAATTAGGAACATAACCTTGTGTTTCTCTTGGTAAAAAAGGACGAACCTCCCAATAAGTTCTTTTCCCACCTGATCTTCTAATTGCTTTATTAACATTTCCCGGACCTGCATTGTAAGCAGCTAAAGCTAAATTCCAATCGTTATAAATTCCAAATAATTTTTTCAAAAACTTACATGCTGCTTCGGTTGATTTAACAGGATCCATGCGTTCATCTACATATGAATTTTCTATTAATCCATAATTTTTACCAGTACCATACATGAACTGCCATAAGCCTAATGCGCCGGCAGGAGATTTAACCTGTGGACGTAATCCACTCTCAATCACTGATAAATACTTTAATTCTATTGGCATATCGTGCTTTGCTAAGGTAGCCTCATACAAATCAAAATATAATTTAGAACGCCCTAAAACAATCTTTGTAAATCCTCTTCTATTTTTCACAAAAAAACGAATCATCCCTAGGGTAATTTCGTTACAATCCAAATGAAAAGGGGTAAGATTATTTAATTTTTCTAATCGTTCACAGTAAATTGAATCAGAAACTTCTCCAATTTCATTGTCCTCAAATTCTAAAGTGTTGATAATGGAATCAAAATTAGGTTCCTTGGCGAATTGTGCGAAATAGTCGCTCAATGTATTATCCATCATTTCGATGAACGCATCGCTATCTAATGGAGACTTTACAGTTGGTTTAGGCTGTCGTTGGGCATTCAATGAAATTGAAAACCCGAAAAATAATACTATGTAAACCAAGAACTGTTTCATGCAACAAATTTTAACTCACTAATTCTTCTAATTGTGCAGAAAAACCATAAAGTAAAGATTCTGAAAATGGTGCAGTCATTACCTGAACTCCAAATGGCAACCCTTCTGAAGATGTTCCAAGTGGTAAAGAAATTGCTGGATTTCCTGTTAAATTGGCATGCACAGTAAAAATATCTTGCAAATACATTTGTATTGGATCTTTTACATCATTCAATTTAAATGCAGTTGAAGGAGTAGTAGGGGTTATTACAACATCAAAATTTTCAAAGATTTCTTTCGTTTTATTTTGTAATACCCGTCTTACTTTTTGTCCTTTGGTATAATAAGCATCATAAAACCCATGGGATAAGACAAAAGTTCCTGCCATTATTCTACGTTTTACTTCTGGCCCAAATCCTTCTGTACGTGATTTTTTATAAGTCGCCTCTACTCCTACAGCATCACTTGAACGATAACCATAATGAACACCGTCAAAACGAGATAAATTTGAAGAAGCTTCTGCGGTTGATAAAACGTAATAAGTCGGTACCATGTATTCCATATATGGAAAAGAAACAGACGCTACGTGATGACCATCAGCACGTAATTTTTCAAAAATTTCCAACATTCGATCTTTTACAGCTTGATCAATGCCTTCGTTATCAATTGTTTCTTGTAAATAAGCTATCTTTAATTTAGTTTTATTCGGAGCAACAACCATTGGTAAAACCTCTTTCGAGGAAGAAGTGCTATCGTTTTCATCTTTACCAGACATGATTTGAGTTATCAAAGCTGAGTCTTCAAGTGTGTTAGCAAATACACCAATTTGGTCAAATGACGATGCATAGGCGATTAAACCATAACGAGATATTCTTCCGTAAGTTGGCTTTATACCATAAGTACCTGTAAATGAAGCAGGTTGACGAATTGAACCGCCTGTATCACTTCCTAAAGCGACTGTACATAAGTTTCCTGCAACTGCAGTAGATGAACCACCAGACGAACCACCAGGTACACGAGTTAAATCCAATGCATTTTTAACAGGACCATAAGCTGAATTTTCGTTCGAACTTCCCATTGCAAATTCATCGCAGTTTAATCTTCCAATTACAATTGCATCTTCATCTAACAAACGCTGTAATGCAGTAGCTGTGTATAATGACTCAAAACCTTCCAAAATCTTTGAAGAAGCAGAAACTTTGTGCCCTTTGTAACAAATATTATCTTTTATTCCAATGACCATTCCTGCCAAAACTCCAGCAGTGCCATTGTTAATTTTATCTTGAACTCGAACAGCCTCTGATTTAACAGTTTCATTAAAAACTTCTAAAAACGCATTCAACTCTTTTGTAGCTTCTATACGATTTAAATAAGTATCAACAATGTCCAATAAAGAAACTCCCGAAGCAAGCGCTAACTTAACTTCAGTAAAACTTTTATACATAACGAACTCGAATTAAGCGTCTTTTTTCTCTTCTGAAGAATTTTCTCCTTTAGATGCGTCTTTGAATTCTTTCATTCCTTGACCTAATCCTTTCATTAGTTCTGGAATTTTTTTACCTCCAAAAAATAATAATAATAATGCAACAATTAAAATTACTTGCCAAGGACCTACTACACCTAGTATCATAAAAATAGTTTTATATAACCCCACAAAGGTACAGAATAAAAAGAAGAAAAAAGAATGAGATAAATGCAAAAGTAAAAATTCACATTTTTTAAATTTATGAAATCGGAAAACTTCAAATGACAACAGGATGAATATTCCAAAAAAAACGCTGTTATTTTTCTGTGATTCAATAAAAAATGAATGATTTATTTTTTATAATCCTCCTAAATTAATTCTTAAACGAATTCCCGCATTGATGTTGCCTGTAGGATAAGTCATCGCTACTTTTGGAGTATTAATCACCTGATCATAATACAATTGAGCAGTAACATTTTGACCAACATTGTAATCTACCGAAGATTTAATTGAATAAACAATTTGACCAGCGGTTGCTTGATTTGTATTTTCTAAAATTTTACGAATAACTGTTGCATTGTCTCGAATTGAGAAATCAAAACGAATGTTTAAATCATTTTCTATGACTTTACCCTGTATTTTAAAAGGAAGCTTGACTTTAGAGAATTTTACCCCTGAACCAATAACCCATTCTTTGGTATAATTTTCTGTAATTTGTTGGTTACTTAAGGCCAATGAAGAACTACGGTCTTTTTTATACTCAAATTTGGTGATCAATCCTTGACCCAAGAAATTCCATGTTGCATCAAATCCGACCAAAGGGGAAAAACGTTCTGACAAAGTCACATTCTGAATCTGATTTCGAACAATAAAATTCTCATTTAAATCGAAACTTGTCGGGTTACCACCATCGTCAAATTTTGCATTTAAATTCGTCTGGATTCCTGATATACTTACTGAAGAACTATATCCATGTCTAACAGTAATGTTTTTTGTTCTTTTCTTAAAGAACTCAAACTTATTTAACCCATTATAATTCATCGTCCAATTTGGTAAAGGCAATGCAGAAATTGGATTAATGTTCTTCTTTGTTACGGATGTGTTGGTATAAGATGTTAAAAAAGCCCCTATTAATACATCCTGATGTCCACCACCATACCCCTTCGAAAATCCTTTGGTAGATAAACTTGAATTAGAATTTTCTCGCCCTAACAATTGACTTACTTCCTCACGGCGTGAACGCATTGTTGTAAATGAACTTGATGAATAATCACTGCCTAACTGAACAAAAGAAGATTTTAAAGCAATGGTTGAATAAGTTAATGTGGCTGTTTGAACAAAACTTTGACTCTCGTATTGTTTCGAAGAATCACTCCAACGGAAAAAATCATTCGAATTAACTGTATAATTTCTATTCATCGAAAAATCTATCGAAAAATCTTTCATAGGCTCTACCGTTGCCCTTGCAGAAAAATTCTGTGTATTGGACAATGTGTGTTGTTTATTAATAGCAGAATTTTTCACCAACCAACCTTTATTTGCAGCTTCTCTAGCAAAATCATAATTGGTTTTATTTCCATAAATATCAAACGATTGCTGTCCAAATAAAAATCCTGAAAGTGGGTTTTCAAAACTTCCATTCGCCCCTAATATTCGTGTTTCTTGATTGTATCCCGGTAACAATGTTCCATTATTCACACTGTATGTTCCTGATACAGATCGTACACTTATGATTGTTCGCGCAAAGAAAGAAACAACAGGATTCATCGGTTGACTTAATCTTTTCTCACGCGCTTCTTTGCGTTTTTTTCTTCGACGAATTCGATCTTCTTTACGTTTTTCTTTCTTTGTAAGTTGATTGTAAGGCTTACCAAAAGAAGTCATGTTCGGGTCTGTATTTCCTTTAGAAACAGCGGTTTCCTTTTCTCCTACTTTTTGTCTGGTTTGCTTACTTTCAGAAATAACCTTCTTTAAAAAGGGAGATTTATTATAAAGATTTGTTAAATTAAAATTAGCAGTATAGTTTACCGCTCTACTATTTTGAACTGTATTTCCATATTCGCTTTGCCCTAAAGGAGCACGTTGCCAATTATAAGTACCATTGTACTTTACATTCGATGTAACCCAATCTAAAGCCGGGATTTTATCTAAAGGTAAATTATAGGCCAATGAATAATCATGGGTATAATCCATGGTTTTCCCTAACGTTTTTAATTGCCTTTTAATCGTATCTAAAAAGATGCCATAACCAACCGGATCAATAGCTTTATCAACACGTCCATTGCCTTCATCAAAAATTGCTCTATTGGTTGCATTGAACGTAAACTTGAGGTTTTTAGTGATGTCATACCCTAAACCATAAGTCCTATTCCAATTAAATGATTTTATATACACTGGATCAAATGGAAAATCAGGCGCTAGATTATTTCTTACTTGTCTTTCATTGTAATTACGAAGTACATCATTTGAGAATGAGATAGTTTTAGGTGCCAAGGAAAGATTCATGTCCCGAATAATGCCCCACCATTTTGACTTCTGCATGAATTCCACTTTTTTAAATGGTTCGATTGGTTTTACATCAAAAGTATAGGTGTAGACCAAATCTGTTTTCCAAGACTTCGTTCGATCGTATTCTGTATTAAAATCTCTTCTGTAATTTTCGCTGTAGCTGTATCCCAGTGTAAAATTCGATATTCGAAACATATTTGGTTTTGAATCTGGATTTGCTTCCTTTCTAATATTGGTAAAATTGAAGGATTTACGCTCAGTAAAATCTTGTCCTTTTTTTGCACGCTCCATTCGCTCAGCAAATGGATAATCACTCAATTTAATATCTGGATTAAATGGGTCGTATTCTGGATTAATTATCCCTAGAGAATAACCATAATAAAATGGCAACGAAAGTTTTAAACGAGATCCGAAAAATTGACCCAACTGCATTGTTGTATTAAAATCAAATCCAATTTGCTCATTTCGTTGGCGTTCTTGCACTCTACTTTCAATACTTCCCCAATTCACCCCACTATAATTTCCTGACACAGAAACAGTAGCGAAATCAGCTGCTTGAACTTGCATTCTACCCACTGCTGCCGAACCTCCCTCATTTTGAAAATCTGTCAAACGCATCTCATTGATCCAAACAATCGCGCATTTTGGTTGACCGTCTTCTCTCCATGTTTTATTCGTTGACTTTGACGGATTTCGTATACCGATCATTATTGTCTTTAATGCTTGTAAATTTGGATTTCCTTTTATTTTTATTTTTCGTTTAGGGTTGGCTGGATCCACCATAATAAACTCTGTAAATGCCGTCGATGTAGAAGTTGAATTACCATTTACAGCATTTCTTTTTTTCTTGGCTTCTAATAAATTATCAAAAATAATTTCAACATTGTTTTCCTCTAACCAAATATCTTCTGGAGAATTCGACCCCCATTGGGTAGGTGTCAATGGCATTTCATATTCGTAATAATTGTCTGTAAAATCTGAACCCAAACGAACAAATAGTGTCACATCTTCCTTTTGCAACGGACTTGATTTTGAAACTTCTTCAGCATGGACATACAATTTTAATTTCTTATATGTTCTTACATCAAATTGAATATTCTTATAAGCTGCCTGTGCATTTCCATCTTGTAAATTACAAACTTCTAACGACAATGCCTGTTCATTTAACTGCCTTGTTTGAACTTGAGAGGGATCAATTTCTCTCGTAATTCCTGGAGGAATTACATAATTTATTGGGGTTCTGCCTCCATTCTCTTCTATATTTACTGCTGCAATATTGAAAGAAGTTAAATTTGGATCAGTTTGAATGTTCTCTCCTGCAGAATTCATAGTACCCAAATATTTTCTCCATTCCCCTCGTATAAACTCCAATCGAGCAAAACGTAAAACAACCTCTTCGTTAAAATCTTTCAAAAACATACGCATAAAACGAATGGATCTAAAATCAGAAATTCCATTCACCGCTTTTTGTGGTTGGCGAACTGGAATCTTAAATTGAATCCAACGCTCTGTTTTGTTTCCATTTTGATACGATTGAATGTTTGTAATATAGTTTTTACCAATTTCTATTTCATTGGGGCGTAAGCCTATTTTATATTGAAAATAACTTTCAGACTCTGATAAATTATTGTCTTGGTTAATATCTTCTACGTCTGGTAAATTTGAAGCTTGTGTAGGATAGCCACCAGCATTAATTGACGCGGACATCTCAACAGTTGGTGAATTTCCTTCTGTACGATTGTATCTTTTATACCTTGTTAAAATATCTGCTTTTTCAGCATCGTAAATATCATCTCTATAAAACTTATAGTCATCATTCGATGGATCCGAAATCATTCGTTGCTTTACCTCTGCAGTCAATGTGGTATTTTTTTCAACCCAAGCTACATACTTTTTATAAAATTCTTTTTCTGAATCGTTGTTCCACCCATCTAACCCTACATCTTGATTTTTTAAATTATCTGCATTCATATCAAATGCATTAACAACGACATTTTGCGTGCTCACACGTGCCCACGAAGTAGTATCAATATTATCTTGAGCAGCAGCATTGATAGGCAATCCATTTTCAAAAGACTTCCTTGAATCAGGTAAAATATCTTCAGAAACGTTTCCTAAATTAAAATACAAATCGCCGCCAGCATGTTGCGAATTTGGATCAACCTTCTCAGCGTCTTCATTAAAAGGATCCAACATCCAAAACTGAATAAATTCTATATTACTTAACTCGAAATCATTTGTTGTAATCGAACGCATGATACCTCCCCACTTTTTTTCTGGATTTGTAAATCTCCCTAACTTATCAATTGCAGAAAGGGTATCGTAATTATAGATTCCACGCTCCTTGGGATAATAAGCCAATTCTAAAATTGGGATATTTGTAAAGGTTCCATATTGCTGTTGTAGGTTCGGGAAAATTTCTTTTTGATTCACCATCCTCATCCTACTATCCGTCAACATTTCAGGGGTGTCTTTAATATGGGAAGGCGTTAAAGTATTTCCTTGATAAAACAAGGGATCAATTAAATACCAAGCGATATTCGAACGATTAAATCCTGCTTTTAAGTCTTTTATGGTAGATTCAGGAAACAAATCTGGTTGTCCCTGTGGAATGGATGCCAATCTCCAAGCATTGGGTGATCGTAAATCAATTGTACTTTGACTTCCTTCAAAATCATCAATATAAGATATTCCAGTACTTGAGATAACATTGGGAGTACCGGGTATTAAATGAGCTATTTCTCCTGTGATTGAAATAGATGACTTAGCACGAGTTGAAATGATTGGAAGTAAATCCACTAATTTCGTTAATACAGGCAAGTCTTTTTTAAATGAAAAATCAATACCTAATACGTTATTTTTAAAAGGTTCAGAACCCATATCTACTTTCTGAGTGATTGGAGTCTCTGCCATTCGTAACCAAGTAGCCCCTAAATTGATATCCTTACTAAATTGATAATTTAAATGTGTTCCAATAAATGTTTTGGCCTGGAAACCAAAAACCGAATTACTTTCTACCGATACTTTTATTGGGGTATTTGATTCTAATATTCCATTGTTTAATATTTTAACTCGACCTAAATTGTAGTCAACTGTATAATCTGTTCCTTCAACTAATTTTATACCTCCCGCCATTACACTTACTGCTCCTTGTGGAACATTCAATGCGTTTAAAGGAATATCTGAACTTACAGAAGACTGGTACTGACCCTTAAACATAAATCTGTTTTTTGCTGGAATTTGTTGGGCAGCTGTCCGTGTAGAATCGTATAATTCAGTAAACACAATTTTATTGATAATCGTAGGATCAATATTCTTTTCAATCATCTTATTCTTCAAAGTTTGACCAAAAGGTTCTACTGTTGAAAAATAAATTCGTCCATTTTTTGGATTGATTGTACCGCCGTTATCTGCTTTATTGCCATTAAAATTAATTGGAGCAAAATCGAATAATCCATCTGAAAAAGGCTGATTATTCACATTCATCTTATCCATTCCTAACATTGATACCAACTGAGTTTTATCCAAACCTTCAAATGGGAAAAAATTAACTGGCAATCCAGTTGCTGGATTATTATAAAGAACATCTAAACGAAATCCATTGCGGTCTACTTGGTATGCACCTATCGAATAAACATTCTTCATCATCAAATCCCAAATGTGATTCTTAGGATTTGTTAAAGTCGGTTTCAATAATTTTAAGACCAACGCATTTTTCCCATCTACTCCATCTGTTGAGAATTGTCCAACTTGATACGTTTTTCCTTGAAATGTATACTCAAAAGAAACAGCCAAAACCTCATCATTCATTAAAGGTTGGTTCAATGAAATAAATCCTAACAATGGGTTATACGAGAATTCTTGTTCTGTCAAACGACGTGCATTTTCTATTTTTTCGTAATCAACCGCTTGTCTAAATGGACCTGGAGTAGAACCTTTTGAATTTAAACTTGCAACTGAACCAGAAAATGATTTTACACCAGGATCTTTCGAAGCCCATTCGTACAGATTATTCGCACCATTATTGGGTAAACTACCAACGAAACCACTTACCTTCCCATCAACTTTCATAGGGTCTTGTTCTCCCAAATCAGTAAATGCAATTATATTTCTTGTATTTAATGGACTATTTATTCTGTTAGTTACCCATACTTCTAA
Organism: Chryseobacterium gleum; assembly: GCA_945877005.1. Taxonomy (GTDB): domain Bacteria; phylum Bacteroidota; class Bacteroidia; order Flavobacteriales_D; family Crocinitomicaceae; genus CANHVK01. The sequence continues at coordinate 4,217 of CAMCQL010000019.1, read as the reverse complement.
TCGTGTAATATTGATTTGTGACTGCACAATCGGTAATTGCGACATCGCAGAATCATAATCATCTCTAAAATTATGTGCTAAGAAATAATGTCGATTTGTTTCATAATTATCAGCAACAAACTCAAAATTTTGTACTTGAGCTTTTCCTGTGATATTTATTTCTTGTCGTTTTCCTTTTGACTGAGATAAAATATTATCTACCGTTAACCTTCCAAACTTTAATTTAGTCTTGATACCAAATAACGTCTGAGAACCTTGAATCAATGAAGTGTTCAATGGCATTGAAACATTCCCCAATTCTAAACTTTGTAATATTTGATCCTCATCACCAGTATAGGCTAGTTTGGTGACATTCTCAAAATCAAAAGCTGCTTGACTGTTATAACTTGTAGAGATTTTTAACTTGGTACCGATCATACCAACCAAATTAATTTGCATATTTTGCTGGAAATCAAAACGTGTTACCCTGCGTTGACTGATCGGTAAGACAGGATTATCGTAGCGAGACGAATTAATTCCTAAAGAAGCTTCCACAGTACCTTGTGGTTTTATCGTAATTTCATCTGAACCGAAGAAATTTACAAATCCTTTACCTCCAATTTTTATCGGTGGAATCAACGCTCCTCCTGCACCACTTTCTGAATCTCCTAATTGTTCTGATTTCTTACTTTCCCAATTCCTTAATTCTGCTTTCTTCCGATCGTATTTTAAGTATTCTTCCAATGTCATCATTGAAGGATTTCTATAATTTACGGAAGAATTTGAATTTAATTTTTCTTGGAAAATATATTTTCTAGTTATTGGATCATAAACGATTGTTTTCTCCACTTTGGATGGATCACCTAAATCAAACCGTTGGTTCCCCGACTGTGATGGATCCAATGTTTTTTGAATTGGAAACACTAAATTATTTTCCTTTTCTTGAGCAAAAACTGGATAAATAAATAACATTGAACAAAAAATCAGATAATTTTTTATTCGATTAAAAGACAACGATATTTTAATAACTTGGTGTTGCAATTACTACAATATTTTCAACGCAGCTTTTATAATTTGCTCCACCGTATCATTTTCTTGTCCCACTTTATCAATTGCTTTCTCTGCATTTTTCTTATCAAACCCTAAAGAAGTTAATGCTATTAACGCATCAAACTTGATTGTATTGTGTACAACCGGAAATTCGGTAGAAGAAAACTGCATTTTCTGCATTTTATCCTTCAAATCCACAATTACTCGCTGGGCTGTTTTTATTCCTATTCCTTTTATTCCTTGAATAATTCGTACCTCTTCTGAAATTATGGCACGTGCAATTTCTTCTGGTGTCAATGAAGACAACATAATCATTGCTGTGTTTGGTCCTATCCCTGAAACAGAGATTAATTGTAAAAACATTTCACGCTCTTCTTTTTGAGAAAATCCGTACAGTAACTGTGCATCTTCACGCACAATGAACTGAGTGAAAATTTTTACCTGCTCATCGTTCCCTAAAGAAGAAAAAGTATTTAAAGAAATTTTAACTTCATATCCTATACCACCACATTCAATCACTAAACTAGTGGCGTTTTTTTCAATAAGTCTTCCTGATAAGTGAGTAATCATTGCCTATTTATTTTGTGCGTCTACTACGGCAACTTTTACCATATTAACAATTTCTCGAACACTTGCCCCCATTTGTACGACATGAATGGATTTTTTTAATCCAACTAAAATTGGTCCTATTGTTTCACCTTCTAACATTTCTTGAAGTAACTTATAAGCAATATTTCCAGAAGATAAATTTGGAAAAATTAAGGTGTTTACTTGTTTATTTGCCAAAGAAGAAAAAGAAAATTTCTCATTCATTAAATCATTATTCAACGCGAAATTTGCTTGTACTTCACCATCCACAATTAAAGAAGGATACTTTTCATGAAGAATATCAACCGCTTTTGCCATTTTGATTGAATCAACTCCTGGTGAGGATCCAAAATTTGAATAACTTAAAAGAGCGATCTTAGGTATTACTTTAAATTTTCGAATCGTTTTTGCTACATTATTCGTAATCTCTGCAATCTGGTCTGCAGTAGGATCCATATTAATCGTAGTATCCGCTAAAAACAAAGGTCCTCTTTTTGTCATTAGAATATACAAGCCAGCAACAACGTTAACATCCTTTTGCGTTCCTATCGTTTGAAGCGCAGGGCGAACAACATCTTTATAATTTCTTGTAACACCAGAAATCATGGCATCTGCTTCACCTGTTTCAACCATCATCGCGCCAAAATGATTTCTTTCACGCATTATTTGAATGGACTCAAATTCTGTAAATCCTTTACGTTTTCTTTTTTCAAAGAATGATTTCCCGTAAAGAATTCTACGATCAGTTTCCTCTTCTGATTTAGGATCAATAATTTGAAATTCATTGAACTCTAAAGCATATTCCGCAATAATTGAATCAATTTTACGTTTATTTCCTAATAAAATCGGGAATGCAACACCTTCTTCGTAAGCAAACTGCGCTGCCTTTAACACCTTATAATTGTCTGCTTCTGCAAATACAACACGTTTAGGATTTGATTGTGCTTTCACTGTTATATTTCTTAACAGTTTATTATCTAAGCCCAATCTATTCTTCAATTCAGATTCGTAAGCCTTCCAATCTGTAATTGGTTTTTTAGCAACACCAGACTCCATTGCAGCTTTTGCAACAGCAGGAGCGACATAATAAATCAATCGATTGTCTAAAGGTTTAGGTATTATTGAGTCCCTACCAAATGAAATATTATTTCCTCCATAAGCTTCAATTACTTCCTCTGGAATAGATTCTTTAGCCAAAGATGCGATGGCATGTACCGCTGCCAATTTCATTTCTTCATTTATTGTAGTAGCTCTTACATCTAATGCACCTCTGAAAATAAATGGGAATCCCAAAACATTATTCACCTGGTTAGGATGGTCAGACCTACCTGTCGCCATTATGATATCTTTTCTTACAGAAATTGCATCTTTATAAGATATTTCAGGTTCAGGATTCGCTAAAGCAAAAACAATAGGATTTTCTGCCATTGAAGCAATCATCTCTTTGGAAACTAAATTCCCTTTAGACAATCCGACAAAAACATCCGCGTTCACAAACATTTCTTGCAAAGATTTATCACCAGTAGTATGAGCACCGAATAATAATTTATTATCTTCTAAATCTATCCTGCCCGCATGCAATAAACCTCTACTATCAAACATATAAATGTTCTCTAGTTTTGCTCCTAAACATGTGTATAATTTTGCGCAAGACATTGCAGCAGCACCAGCACCAGAAATAACAATAATTACTTCTTCCATTTTTTTGTTTGCCAATTCTAACGCATTCAAAAGCGCTGCAGAAGAAATAATCGCTGTTCCATGTTGATCATCATGCATTACGGGAATATCCAGCTCCTCTTTTAATCTTCTTTCTATTTCAAATGCTTCAGGAGCTTTAATATCCTCTAAATTGATACCACCAAAAGTAGGCGCAATAGCTTTCACAGTTTGAATAAATAATTCTGGATCACTTGCGTCTACTTCAATATCAAAAACATCTATATCGGCAAAAATTTTAAATAAAACTCCTTTTCCTTCCATAACAGGTTTTGAGGCTTCAGGACCAATATTCCCTAATCCTAAAACAGCTGTACCATTTGAAATTACGGCTACTAAATTACCTTTTGAAGTATATTTATAGACATCTTCTATGTTTTCTGCTATACGAATACAAGGCTCAGCAACTCCAGGTGAATAAGCCAATGACAAATCACGTTGAGAAGCATATGGTTTTGTAGGAACTACTTGAATTTTACCCGGTCTTCCTGAAGAATGGTATTCCAACGCATCTTGTTTTCTAATTTTTGCCATCTTTGAGTGAATTTAATATTCAAGACAAATTTAGCAAAATATAGCGTTAAAAAAACGCGAAAAAATGAATAGATAGTTAATTTAAAACTAAATTAATGACTAAAAATTAAACACTTAATTTTAACATGTTCCACATCTACGTAAAAATTCAGACTATAAATAAACATCACATTTAAAATCAGATAAATGGATTGTTTCAACATGAACCAATTTGTCAGAATATGTTTCAATAGCAACACTATTACACATCTAAAAAACTAAACCTAAATATTGTAAATATAAATTTAATTATCAAACACTTACCATTGAGTTATGAAAAATTGAAACGATTGTCCAAAGGATAACAT
>CAMCQL010000018.1 GCA_945877005.1 Chryseobacterium gleum | reverse complement strand
TGTGTGATTTTTAGTTGCCGGATTGGATGACAATTGAAAAAAGTCTTACTCTGACATGAAAATTTGACGGAATACTTCTAAAGTAATTCTATTGAAGACTAAAAAAGCTTCGAATTTATAACTAATGAATTTATAAACTAAAAACGAGGATGAAAGTTTGAAGCTCAATAAAAATCAACGATTATTTCCTCAAAAAATTCAGAAACCGTTTCGCAAAGTCAAAACTCAAACCCTCTTGATTAGCTAAGCCCATAATTGAAAATCCAATTGGCATTAGGCCTTCATTTTCTATAGCTATCACCAAATGAGTTAAATCTAATAGATTGGCTATAGATGAAATTTCAGTAGGTCCTAATGTAATCGCTAGAATTAAATCCAATTCATTTTCGTTCATCGATTTTCGTTTTTGCAATCGCAATCTATTTAATCCATTAATCGCTTTATCGTACTCGCCAGAGCTAAGAAATTCAGAAGAAAAAGAGCGTTCAATCTCAGCAATATCTGAATGAAAATCAGGAACCAGTTTTTGTTTACATACTTCCATAAAATCCTCATTACTAAATGGAAGATGATTTTTCGTGTTTTCTTTAAATTCAGTTTGACAAATAACGTCCATTTGATCAAAATATGGATCTATATCCTCTATAAATTCACCTGTTTTCATGCCAATTCGTTCATCCAACAAAAACTTCTTTAACTTTATGAATAACGGATGGACTTCAGAATTAAACGAACTTACTTCTATGAACACATTTCTAGGAGAATGAATATTTCCGTTGATTAAATCGCAGTTCAAACTTACTAAATACTGAAGATCAATTAGTTTCTTTGTAAAAAAACCGATAGTGTCAAAAAATGATGAAATTCCAATTATTCCATTTTTTGATACCTTCTCTAAGTTAAATTTAAATGCATAAACTCCATTATGTGCTGCTGGATAAACTACTGATCCATCCGTCTCAGAACCAACTGAAAAAGCACAAAAAGAAGCGGCTACTGCTACTGCAGAACCTGAACTAGAACCTCCTACTTGATAATCTTGACCAAAAACTGAAATTGTTTGTCCACCAAGCGAACTATATCCTGAAGCTGAATTATTTGACAAGTAATTACTGAATTCACTCATATTCGTTTTGCCTAATAACACTGCCCCCTCTTTCACTAACCAATCAATCACATCTGCATCCACATCCGCATAATAGTCTTTTAGAACTAAAGAACCACAACTTGTCGGCAACAAATCGCTTGTTTTCATGTTTGCCTTGACCAAAAAGGGAACACCATGAAGTCTACCTTTTAATTTATTGTTTTCAGATACATATAAATCTAACTTTTGTGCTTCCTCGATTGCTTCTTTATTGATGTGTAATACCGCTTTAAAATTTCGATCTTCACATTCAATCTTATTTAAAAAATTAGAAATGGTTGCCGTTACAGTTACGGTTTTTTTTAGGTAGGAGTCTAATAATTCAACTATCATATATTTAATTTGAACTTAATCTAAAGATAAACTTTAATAATAATATATTTGAATATCAAGAGAATAAAAATAAAAAACTTCGATTTATTGAAATTAAACTCCACTTTTTTTTCAATATAAATCACTTTAAAATTATTGAATTATTTTATATAAATAGTTATTTGAAAAATCTAAAGATTCTAAAAGACAACCATTTTCTACTATCATTGAAATTAAATATTGATCTCCATTGTGCTCAAAAAATTGCACATAACTATTTTTTTGCAACTGATTCATCTTAATTAAAGATGGTTCAGTCGTAAATCCTGTACCAATCATTTTAGAATAAGCTTCTTTCAATGAAAAATATTTGAACACTTCAATTTTTGAATTTTCAACAACAGCCCAATCCTCTTCGTCAAAAGCAATTTGTAATTCTTGATAATTGTTTCCATCTATTTTTTCAAAATCAATTCCTAATGGAGTGGTCGCCACTGTAACTCCAACAAAACCATGACTATGTGTAATTGATAGATATATTTCAGGTTTACTTGAAAAATAAGGTGCGCCTTGAATTGACTTTGTGAATCCAAGTTGAAAAATTGACTTCTTTAGGTATTGCTTAGCAATTTTATCAATTAAAAGGCGTGCCAAAAGACTTTCTTTCTTTCGAATGTTTTCCATTAACTTTTCACACCAGGCATCGGTATAAAATATTAACTCTTTCAAATCATAATTATCGATATGATCTAACTCACAATATACTGTTTGATTATCTCGGGTAAGTTGAAACATTTTTAAGCTAAGAGTACTTTATAATAGCATTCGATTAATTAAGACTTTATAAAATTGAATATCAAAATCTTTTCAAGTTTTCTTCCTTTTGAAAGTTCATCGACCAATTTATCCAAGTACCTAATTTTACGTGTTAATGGATTTTGAATTTCCTCAATGCGATAACCACATATTACACCAGTAATTAATTCAGATTTAACATTCAATGACGCAAGATTAAAAAACACGTCAAAAGTTACGTTTTGAGCAATTAAACGATTAAGATCTTCCTCATTAAATCCAGTCAACCATTCAATTACTTGAAGTAATTCTAATTTTGTTCGGCCTTTCTTTTCAATCTTCGCAACATAATGCGGATACACTTCAGCAAATGTAAGCTTAGCAATTTTTATATCATGTGGTGTACTTGTTGACATATCAGAACTTACACTCGTAATCAAAAATCAGCAGCTACCTGCAAAACACCTTCTTTGAGTGAACATGGTGATACAATCACTTTATTCACTCCTAATTTTTCAATGATCCAATTCGTTTTTACAGCTGCAATTGCCGCCATTTTTCTTCGAATAGGGATAATATGGGGATGTAAATCTCTTTGTATTTGATCAGAACCAATGATCCATTCTAGATTTTTCATCAATTCATCAAAGGGAAGTTCAATTGCGTTCTTTACACTTGGAAATGATTTACGATTAATCATTTCATAAAAAGTTTCAAAGCAACCTGAAGCTCCAACTAACACGTTGCATTTTTTATTGGCTAAAAAAGTAGAAGCGCGTTCTTCTAACCATTGAGTAACTTTATCAATATCATCATTTGTAAAAGGATCGCTAAGTTCCAATTCTTGAAAAATTCTTGAAACACCAATATTTAAACTGACCAAATCTTTAATTTCATCTTTATTAGCAAAGATAAACTCGGTACTTCCCCCACCAACATCCATTATCATGGTAGGTTCTTCAAAAATATAGGACCATTTTACTCCTTCATAAATCAACCGAGCCTCATCTTCTCCAGAAATAATTTTAACTTCTATCCCCGTTTCTTTTGCAACGAGTTGAACAAAATCTTTCCCATTAATTGCACTTCGTATCGCTGATGTTCCAAAGGCTCTAATTTCATCCACGTAGTGCACCTCACACATTTTATTGAAATGGGACAATGTTTTCAGCGCTCGTAAAATAGCTTCTTTACGTAAAACCCCATCGTTCAATCCCCCCATACCTAATGCAACACCATCTTTTTCAGAATGAACGACTTCAATTTCTTCAGCAGAAACATCGGCAATCAACAAATTAAAGGTATTCGTACCTAAATCAATTACGCCTATTCTTTTCTTACCCATTTTGAATCCATTTTATAAATTGAGACAATTTCAAACGATGTCCAAACTGTAATATACCATTGGTATACAATCGACCGGCAATTCGTAGCATAAATAAAGAGGATAAAACTAATAAAAAGAACGATAAAAACAATTGATATCCCTCTCCTGGACTGTACCCTTGTGCTAAACGCACCATGGAAACCATCGGTGCGGTGAATGGTATAAATGAGAACCAGTAGGTTAGACTACTTTCTGGATTTAACAACACATAATAACCAGCCCATAACGCGACAAATAATACTATTACGATTGGAATAACAAATTGCTGCCCGTCGTTTTCTGAACCTGAAGTTGCACCAAGTGCAGCGAAAAAAGTACCATAAAATAAATATCCCGCACAGAAAAATAACATAAAATAAAATAACATATTTCCGTATTTGATTCGTTCAAAAACTAACTCAACAAAATCATTGTAGCTATTTACATGCATTAAGCGTTCTGAAATAGTCTGATTCTTCAGGCTTTGTGTCATTTGTGTTACGTTCCAATTTGAAGCATCCATCATGTCTTTGAAGAGTATTTCTCTCATTATAAGTAACCCAAGCGCAATCACAACAACCCATATCAAAAATTGAATTAATGCAGCTAATCCAATACCTGTTATTTTACCCAACATCAATTGTCTCGGCTTTACTGAGGCAAGCAGTACCTCTACGATTCGATTCGATTTTTCAATGGATATACTTCTTAAAATAGTCATTCCAAATAATAGTATAAAAAACAAAATGACTCCTCCAAAAAAGAAACCTACCCATCCACTTAGGTTAAAAGACTCATTTTTAGGGTCGTAAATATTCCTTAGGCCCAAACTTATAGGCTGCTTAATTCTTCGAAACTCTTTGATAGTCATCTTAGTAAACCTTGTAATCAAAACTTCTTCCAATCTTCTTTCCAAATGAAATTGAACACTTGTCGCAAATGAAAGTGATGGCTTTTCCCTATAAAACAAATAACCTACCTTATTTGACAATACTTTTTCATTTACTTCTAGTAATGCATCGTACTTTTCGTATTTTTTTCCGTTTTCAAAATCTTTCAATTGAACATAGGAATTAATAAAATCATACTTTATGGAACCCGTTGTATTAGACAAAATTTTGTTTTCCATTATTTGTGTCGGATCTGCAATTAACACCTTCCAACTTGGCTTATTTTTCTCACCAACAACAAACAATATATAGGCTATTAATAATACGAATATCGGACCAACTATCGCCATTGAAATGAACGATCGAGTTTTTATTCTCTCTGCCAATTCTCGTAAAGCTATCAACCAACTTATTTTCATTTTTTTTTATTTTTAGTTAATTCTTAAGAGTTCACTTATTTTTTAATTCAATGTTTTATCAGTGACTAAATCAATAAATATTTTCTGCATGCTCGGCAACACTTCCCATGCTGCTTCAATTTCAACAGTCTGAATTGCTACTTTTAACAAATCATGAAATGAATGCCCTTCTCTAAGATGAATGTATACAACAAAATAATCTTTTCCCAACTCTTCTTTGTCTATCAACTCAAAACCTGTCCAAAGACCATTAACGAATGCTAAAATAGAACCTCTGAATCGCAGTGCATAGCTCCCATCTTTACGAGATTTTCGTAGTTCAGTAACATTGCCTTCAATAATTTTTTTTGATTGATGTATCAACGCAACGCGATCACAGATTTCTTCTACACTTTTCATATTGTGACTTGAAAGCAAAATAGTTTTTCCTTTTGATTTCATGTTCATCAACTCTGATTGGATTAACTCCACATTTACAGGATCAAATCCGCTAAACGGTTCATCAAGAATCAATAAATCGGGATTGTGAATTACAGAACAAATAAACTGTACTTTTTGTGCCATTCCTTTCGATAGCTCCTCAATTCGTTTGTTCTTCCAATTTTCTATCTCAAATTTCTCTAACCAATACGTTAAATTCGTTGCAACTTCAGAACGTGACATCCTTCTCAGACGTCCTAAAAAAATCACATGATCAAAGACCGTCATTGTTTTATACAATCCTCTTTCTTCAGGTAAATATCCGATAGATGCAAGGTGTTTCCCTTTCATAAGTTCGCCCTTGTACTTCACGGTTCCTTTTTCTTGAGTGATGATTCTATTGATAATCCGAATCAACGTTGTCTTACCTGCACCATTGGGTCCTAATAATCCAAATACTTCTCCTTCATTCAATGTAAGAGAAACATCTTCAACCGCCAATTTTTGAAAAAAAGATTTACTTACTCCTTCTAGCTCTAATATACGCTTCATAACCCTAACTATTTATCAAAATCTATTGCTTATCAATTAATTTAGAAAAAGATTTCCATCTGTATTTTTTTGACAATACAAATAAAAGCAATGGAAAAACAAGAAACAACGTTAAATACATATCCATTCCAATTAATGGAGGTGAGGTATCCATTAAAAGTGCATCTGTTTTAAATACCTGCCAATCAGTTGTAACTACAAGTGCTCCAAAAATATTATTCGCGGTATGAAAACCCAAGCTTAATTCTAACCCATCATCCATTACTGTGAGTATTCCCAAAAAAAGACCCGAAACGATGTAATAAATCAAAATCTCCTTACCCAATACTTCTACCTCAGGATTGGCTGCATGTAATAAACCAAACAATGTACCTGATAATATGATTGATACCATAGGCCTCTTAAAACTCATTGCGAATCCTTGTAAAATATAAGAACGAAACAATACTTCTTCAAACATGACTTGAAGCGGCAATATGAACAATGAAACACCACATAAAATCAAAAAGGTCTCTTTTTTTGCATTCCACTGAATTTTAGCCCCCATCCAATAGGTAATAGCAAGCTGAAAAAATAAAATTAGAAACCACAAAAAAAACAAGAAAAAGAATCGTTTCCAATCAAAACTTTCTCGAATCGTAAATACAGTACTGAGAGGTCGTTCATGAATCTTTGTTACAGCAAAAAGTAAGACTCCTAAAAGTATACAAAATGGAATGAGCTCCAAGGTAAAAAACAAATTACTCCCTAAGATCGAGATTGCTTCTTGCATTGTAAGTTCTAAAACCTTTGAAAATTCAATCCCCGCAGCCATCAAACCCAAGTAATAGGGTAACTGGCCTACACCAATAGTAGTTGTAATAATGAGTAAAAATGTCCAAACATAGTATTTAGCACTTTTTCGACCATTTTTCCCCAAAGAAAGAAAACCCATATAGTATTTTTTACCAAATATACATATTTCAAAAATGTTACTCCCTGATGTAGTTTGAAACTACTTAAATTCTACATTTGTCGAAAGTATACCTCAAGAACTAATTTATGCGTTTAGAAAAAGATTTACAACAAAGAAGTAATTCCATTTGCGAATTATGTGGAGCAAAACACGATTTATCAGTTTTTGAAGTAGTGCCTTCTGATGGTTCAATAGAGCACTCCATTTACATTTGCATCACTTGCAAAGAACAAATTGAAACTCCTGAAAAATGTGATCCAAACCATTGGAGATGTTTAAATGACAGTATGTGGAGCGAAGTTCGTGCAGTTCAGGTTCAAGCTTGGAGGATGTTACAACGTCTAAAAAATCAAGGTTGGCCACAAGATTTGCTGGACATGATGTATTTGGATGAAGAAACGTTAAATTGGGCAAAAGCAACTGGTGAAGGAGAAGAAATTGAAGAAGTGCCTTTTCACAAAGATTGCAATGGCGTTCGACTTCAAACAGGAGATACTGTTGTATTAATCAAAGATCTAAATGTCAAGGGAGGAGGTTTTACTGCTAAGAGAGGTACAGCAGTTCGTGGTATTTCATTGGATTTGAATAACCCAACTTACATAGAAGGAAAAGTCAATGGACAAACAATCGTTATCATTACAGAATATGTGAAAAAATCCTAATATTAAGATTAGTTTCAAAAGTCTAAACCTAAGACTTTTGAAACTAATCTGTTTTGATTAAGCAAAAACCGAGGTAATTGTTGTTTTAGAATTTATTCAATCCTTTCATCAAGAAGTTCTTGTAATTTGTTATCGAAGGCTCATAACCAATAGGTCCCGTTAAATCTTCACCTTTTTCATTGATCATTACGTACAATGGCTGCGACAATTGCCCATAATGAGTTACTTGATAATCAGACCATTTATTCCCTACTGTTTTAATTGTACCTTGAATTGCTTTTGAATATTTCCAATCTTTCTTAGGCAATTCTTCACGATCGTCTACATAAAGTGATGCAATCACCATCTTTTCTTTTAATAACGGAGCTATTTCTGGATGTGACCAAACAGTCGATTCAGTTCTTCTACAGTTAGGACAATTGTACCCTGTGAAATCCAATAAAATTGGTTTGTTTTCAAGTCTAGCGTATTCCTTTGCTTTTTCTAAGTCATGAAAAACTAACAATTCACCATCTCCAACTTCTTCCATATCAGCTCTAAACTTTAGGAAGTTTGGAGAACTATTTTGCACCCCTGATGCACCCTCTCCTTTTACAAACTTAAATTGATCTTCGCTATGAGTTCTTGGAGGAGCTACACCATCTATCAATCTCAATGGCGCTCCCCACATACCTGGAATCAAATAAACTGCAAATACGAAAGCAAACAATGCAAACATAAAACGAGTTACCGATAATTTTTCAACTTCAGAATCGTGTGAAAACCTCAATTTTCCTAACAAATAAAAACCTATGATAAAAAATACCACAATCCATACTGCAACAAAAACCTCTCTGGTTAAAATCCCCCAATGGTATGCTAAGTCAATTCCTGATAAAAATTTTAACGCTAATGCTAATTCCAATAATCCTAAAACTACTTTTACGGAATTTAACCAACCACCTGATTGTGGCAATGAATTCAACCATCCTGGAAAAATCGCAAACAAAGTAAAAGGCAATGCTAGTGCCATTGAAAAACCAGCCATTCCAATTGTTGGAGCAATCAAACTACCACCTGTAGCAGATTCAACCAATAAAGTACCAATGATAGGACCGGTACATGAAAAAGACACCAAACTCAATGTAAATGCCATAAAGAATATCCCTATTAGCCCCCCTTTATCTGCATTACCGTCTGCCTTATTCACCCAAGAATTTGGTAATCTAATTTCAAAAGCACCCAAAAATGAAAAGGCAAAAAACACAAATATTGCAAAGAACACAAGATTCATCCATACATTTGTTGAGAGATCATTTAAACCCGATGGACCTAATAAAGCCGTAATTACTACTCCCAATATAACATATATCACAATAATTGAAACACCATATAACAAAGCATTCAAAATACCAGAGGTTCTAGACTTTGACCTTTTGGTGAAAAATGTAACAGTCATTGGAATCATTGGAAACACACAAGGTGTAAGTAATGCAATCAAACCTCCTCCAAAACCTTTTAAAAATATGACCCACCATGAATCTTTAGTAGAAGAATTTACTTTGATTGGATTTAATTTTACTAGATCTTTTTGGTGATTATCATTTTTAATTTCAGTAACATTATCCTCTTCAGCGTTTGAGTTCAATGGAACAGAATCAACACTAGGTAAGACTGCGGTAGGATTTGCAACAGGAAGATAACCTACAGCTTTTATACTTCCCTCTTGTTCAGGAGGGAAAATACAACCGTTTTCATCGCAAATTTGAAATGTATAACCAAATTTAATATCCGATGCAGCACTTGAAAGGAACTCTATCTCTTGCTTAAAAGTAGCGGCATTTTCAAAAATCAAAGACACCCCTAAATCATCTTTGTGTATTAAGGCTTTTTTCGCGTCCATTAATTTACCTATCGTGCGGTAGTTTTTAGAAGGAAGAAATTTAAAAGTGGTTGGAAATCCTGTTAAATCTGCTTTATCTGGATCATGATTAACAGAATAAATGTGCCAGCCCTTTTTAATTTTCGCATTGGCTACGAGGTAAGCATGGGAGGCATCTTTCTTCTCAAGAGAAAACTCCCAACTTAATTTATCCGTCCAATCTCCCCCAGGTTGTGAAAACCCAAAGAAACTTACAATGAATGTGAAACACATTATCAATAATGAATTCAATTTTAAGCTCATATATAGTTAATCTTTATTTTAAAAATCATTTCAACATCTTTCGAGAATCTGCTAAAAATAAAAAATCCGTTTTGAATTAAGATACAAATCTATACAAAACGGATTATAACAAATGTAACAAAGGATACTTATCCTTTTATTTTTTTCAATATTTAACTTCTACGATATGATCAATCGGAATCCAAACACCTCCTTTTAAACAAATATATTTAGAACCTGTAGCCCATATGGTTGTTTCAACTCTTTTTGGCCCATCATCGTCATGAAAGTAAATACTTACTTTTGAATGATATCCATTTCCTAATCGAGTAGCTTGTTCTAATTGTCTGCGCAAATCTTCATGTTGCTCAACTTCAATTTCTTTATGAAAAGTTAATAAAGAAACGGCTTCTTTTTCGATTGTTTTATATACTGAAACCTCCATGATTGTAAATTTTAGATTCTTAAATATATAAAAAAAATTGAACTATTAAAAATTATTCTGATTTTTTTCAATATTAAAACAAAAGTAAGGTTTTTCTTAAAAAAAAGCAAGCTTAGAAATGAGTTTCTACAATTTCATTTCTATCAACTCCAGTTTCCATATCTCATGTGCGTCACTTTTAGCAAGTGCATTTTCACTGATTGCGCACTTATAACACCACAATATTCCTGAAGAATCGCAAACTACTGGCCAATTTTCCCGCATTGAGTGTGGGATCTTTGCATCTGTCAATAAATCCGAAATAAGTGATGTTCCTTTCATACCTATCTTCTTCATTCTATCACCATTCCTCCATGGTCGAAGATACAATTCTCCGTCGATTTTAGATGGGTCAAAATAAACTACTGATTTATCAAAAATAGTTGGTAATGAATGAATTGTAGTAATCGACAAGAAGAAAGATGTCGCTAACTCCTGCTCTAAAATCCTAAAGTGATCCGCTTCGCGTATAAATTCCATTTGTGAAATTGCACGCTTAGCTCCTTTTTGGGCCTTTCGCAATTTATATAATTCGGGCAATTGGTTCCCTCCTATCTTTAAATTTCGAAGTATTTCAATAAGTTCCTCTGGACCGAAAACATCTAATTCTGAAAAAAACCACTTTTTAGTCTCTTTGATTTTTAAAGCAATGCCTTGAACTCTTTCTTCTAAAGTTAACTGGGAAGACTGAAATTTTTTCATGATAAAAAGAATACTTTCTTTTAAATCAGGGACTTCAGAATAGATGGATGGAAGTATATGGTTCCTTAATTTATTTCGTGAATACTTTAAGGTTTGATTTGAACTATCCTCTCTCCAACACAACTTTTTCTCCTTTGCTGTAGCATATATTTCTTGTTTAGAGAAATTCAATAATGGACGAATGTAAATACCATTTTTCGGCAACATGCCACTTAAACCCATTACTCCAGATTTCCTAGCTAACTGTAGAAAAAATGTTTCAATTTGATCATCCGAATGATGCCCTAATGCGATAAATGACTCGGGAAATTGAGCTTGAATTTCTTGAAACCATTGATAACGTTGATCGCGCGCAAATTGCTGGAGATTTTCTTTTTTTTCAGCAAGTATTTTTTTTGAATTAATCGTATTCAAATGAAAACGTAATCCTAACTTACTGCAAAGATCCGCTACAAATTGTTGATCTAAATGACTTTCCTCTTCACGAAGTTGATAATTGACATGTAAAACTTCTACATTTACATGTAGATCAAGTAACATGTGAATCAAAAAAACAGAATCTACTCCCCCACTACACGCAACAAATACCTTTTTCCCTTTCAACCATTCCCATTTGGAAATGCTTTCAGAATAACTTTTGTTCTCCAAACAATTCAATGATTCTTTTTACTTTGGTTAAACATTCATTGTATTCACTCTCTGGATCAGATTCAATCGTAATCGCACTTCCAACTGCACAAGATAAGGTTCTTAATGTCTGATTGTAAACTAAACTTCGGATTACAACATTAAAATCAAAATCTCCAGATGGATGTATGCAACCAATTGTTCCTGAATAAATTCCTCTTTTAAATGATTCAAGCTCTTCTGTAATTTTCATTACACTCAATTTAGGCGCTCCAGTCATTGACCCCATTGGGAACATTGCTTCAAAAATAGTTGAAAAAGTTACTTCTTCACTTAGTTCACATGCAACAGTAGAAATTAAATGATGCAACGTTTTGAAAGTATGCACTCCAATTAATTCTTCCACACAAACAGATCCTTTTAATGCAATTTTTGAAAGATCATTACGCACTAAATCTGTAATCATCATGTTTTCTGAAATCTCTTTTGGATTAGTAGATAACTGATTAATGAATTGCTTGTCTTCCAATGAAGTCTTTCCTCTTTGAATCGTGCCTTTGATAGGTTGAGTAATCATTTTAGACCCTTTCCGCTGAATAAAACGTTCAGGAGAGCCACAAAACACTTCCCAATTCATCCATTTGACATACACAGAAAAAGGAGCTTCCGTCATTTTATGCAACCGATGAAACAACAAAGAACTATTTATCTCTTTCACATTCGAGGCTACAAATTGTTGGCAGAAATTTAATTCGTATACATTACCAAGCTGGATTTGTTCTTTTGCTTGGTCGATTTTTGTTAAATAAAACTCCTTAGAAATCGATGGGTGAAATTGAACATTTTGAACAGCTAAAGAGGTCTCTTGTTCTTTCATAAATGCACTGACAAAAACTTCAACCTCATCAAAATCAATATCGTTACCTCCCCCTTCGATAATTACAAATTGATCGTCAACAATTGTTAACACCAACTTAGCAGTCCAAAAAATAGCATAGGGAAATGAAATGAAATCACTGTTTGATGATGTTAGTTTTTCAATTGAATTCTTAACATCGTAGGAAATACATGAAAAAACATATTTACCGTTGTGTTGATCTATAAAACCATCAGCTTTCAAGAGGGATTCAAACTCATTTAATTCCAATGAGTCAATCTTACCAAAGGCAAAAAGTGACTCATTAGGAAAATAAATTAATGTCTCAAACAATTCGTTCATTCTTCAATATGCAAGAAAAGATTAATCATTTTCTGCAACAACCTCTGTAACTTCCGGTAAATGTTGTTTTAATAAATTTTCGATTCCTCCTTTTAAGGTTGCAGTTGAAGAAGGACATCCTGAGCAGGATCCTTTTAATACTACAGTAACCTTACCGTCTTCAAAACCTCTAAACTCAATTGCCCCACCATCATTTTCAACAGCAGGTTTTACATACTCATCCAACAAATTGCGAATCGCATCATCGTATTCGGAAGGTTCGAAAAATTTAGAAGTCCCCGCTTCTGTAGAATCTGATTTCTTTTCTTTTGGAATGGGCATTTGAATCAATACATCTTTTCCGTCTGCGATCCAATTTTTAACAAACTCACGCAAATCCATCATTATAAAATCCCATGGTATGTTATCACTTTTAGTGATGGTCACAAAATTACTTGCTATAAAAACACCTCTAACAAAAGGAAAATTAAATAATTCATCCGCAATGGGTGAATAACCTTTCGCTTCTTCTTTTGAAGTAAACTCTACCGACTCTCCGGTAAGCATTAAATATTTATTCACCACAAACTTCATTGTTGAAGGATTTGGTGTCATTTCAGAATATACATTTACTGGTACTTGCATAAGATTTATTTTGAGGGATAAAAATACAATAAAATTTTCCTATTAAATCACTATGCTTTGATAAGAATCAATTGTTTTTTTATTATTTTCGTGCCGAATTAATAAATTTTATAGAAAATGTCTTATTTGTTTACATCAGAATCTGTGTCTGAAGGACATCCAGATAAAGTAGCAGATCAAATCTCTGACGCACTTATTGATAATTTCATGGCGTTTGACCCAACTTCTAAAGTTGCCTGTGAAACATTGGTGACTACAGGACAAGTTGTTTTAGCAGGAGAAGTTAAAACCAAAACATATTTAGATGTACAATCAATTGCAAGAGAAGTTATTGCTCGTATTGGTTATACAAAGTCAGAATATATGTTCGAAGCGAATTCTTGCGGTATTTTATCCGCTATCCACGACCAATCTGATGACATCAATCAAGGTGTAGACAGAACGAATCCGGAAGAACAAGGAGCTGGAGACCAAGGAATGATGTTCGGTTATGCTACAAAAGAAACCGAAAACTACATGCCATTAGCATTAGACTTAGCACACAAAATTTTACAAGAACTTTCGTACATAAGAAATAACGAGCCTAATTTAATCGGCTATTTACGTCCAGATGCAAAATCTCAAGTTACAATTGAGTATTCAGACGACAATGTTCCACAACGCATTGACTCTATTGTTGTTTCTACACAACACGATGATTTTGCAGCTGAAGAAATAATGTTAAAGAAAATTAAAGAAGACATTATAAACATTGTAATCCCTAGAGTAAAAGCGAAATTAAAACCTGAATTACAGGCGTTATTTACTGATGCGATTACTTACCATATTAACCCTACGGGGAAATTTGTAATTGGAGGTCCTCATGGAGACACCGGACTAACTGGAAGAAAAATCATTGTAGACACTTACGGAGGTAAAGGTGCTCATGGTGGTGGTGCATTCTCTGGTAAAGACCCTTCAAAAGTTGACCGTTCTGCTGCATATGCAACACGTCACATTGCGAAAAATTTAGTTGCTGCTGGATTGTGTGATGAAATATTGGTTCAAGTTTCTTATGCAATTGGTGTTGCTGAACCATGTGGTTTGTACGTAAATACATATGGTACAAGTAAAATTGACAAAACTGATGGTGAAATCGCGAAAATTGTTTCTTCTATTTTCGACCTTAGACCCTACTTTATTGAAAAAAGATTGAAACTTAGAAATCCTATTTATAGCGAAACTGCTGCTTACGGACACATGGGAAGAAAAAATGAAATCGTTACAAAACGTTTTGTTGCTCCTTCTGGTGAAGTAATCGAAAGAGAAGTTGAATTATTTACTTGGGAAAAGTTAGATTTTGTGGAGCAAGTAAAAACTGCATTTGAGTTATAATTTAATTGAGCTAATTTCATAAATTACAAAAGCGCGAACCAATGGTTGGCGCTTTTTTTATGCTCCAAAAAAGAATTATTGATACCAATCTGCTTCTTTTCGTTTTCGTTTATTCGTCTTTTTGATTCTTTTTTTTACTGCACTAGATTGTTTGTTCCAAAAATCATCCACTGCTCTTTTATTGGCTTTTTGTTGGTTTTTTGCAGCTATCTTTTTTTGTTTGTCTAATTCTTTTTTTAATTCTGCCTCATTTAACTCATCTTTCTGTTTCTTAAATAGACTGCAAGAGGTAGCTTGAATTCCTACTGAAAATAGAACTGCTAAAAACAATAAATATTTATAACTACCTTTAAACATCTAATTAGGAATCTTTGAATGAAGTTAATTATTTTTTTATTATTGAGTACAATAGTGTTATTAGGGTGTAAAAAAACCACAAATCATCCTGTTCCAAGTACACCTTTTTCTATCTCCATTAATTTGAATCTCCCCTCCTACAATGCATTGAACGGTGTAGGCGGCTATTGTTATGTCCAAGGAGGAATACAAGGAATTGTAGTATACAGACGTTCTGTAGAGGAGTTTTATGCCTTTGATAGAAAATCTCCTGCTGGCACTAGTCAATGCAACTATCCACTTTCAGTAAATTCAAAAAATTTCCTACAGTTAGACGACTCATGTACCACAGCAAAATTCTCGTTGTATGATGGTTCTGCAATCTCAAGCTCAGATGTTGGACTTCGTCAATATGCAACCCAATGGAATGGATCTAATATTCTTGAGATTTACAATTAAAACTCCCATCTAACAATGCGTCCACGGTTTTATATCCAATTCCATAACGATGCACATATGGTTGGAATGATTCTATTTGTTCTAGTGAACGAATTCCTCCAGAAGCCTTTATTTGAAGCGAAGAATTCATTGCTTTTATCACTTGACTCATGGCCTGAATTTTATCTAATTCTGCACCTATCTCAACTTTACCAGTAGATGTTTTGATAAAATCTACCCCAGCTGTAATACAAGTATTCGTTGCAAATAGTGTTTCCTCTAAAGACAAAACTCCACTTTCAACAATGATTTTAACAGTAACCGAGGCTACTCTTTTTGTTTTTAATGTTTTACAAAAACCTGAAAGTTCATTCAGTTCGAATTGCAAATAACTTCGATCGTCAATTCTTTTGTAATTCCAAACGATATCTATCTCGTCAGCACCTGATTGAATTAATTGTTTTATTTCGTCTTTCTTTGCTTCAATTGTGGCTTCTCCATCAGGAAAAGAAACAACACTACAAACTAAAACTGAACTTTTAGAAATTGTATCAAATACAACCTCAACATGTTGAGGCAATACACAAACTGACTTTACCCCTAAGATAATTGCGCTTTTACATACCGCAACAATTTCTTCAATTGTAGCACTTTGATCTAACAATGTATAATCTACTTGTCCAATTAGTTCTTTCATGTAGTTTTCCTTTTTTTCAATCTTCTTACGCTATGGTGTTTGTATTGATGAGTAACGACACTTACATTTCCATCTGCTTCCAAAATTAAACTATCTACCTCTTCAATCGCATCACTTCCGTGTTCTCTAATTGCTTGGAGTAATTCATCTTTTGTGATATTGTTTTTCGAACAATTTTCAACCAATATTTTCCCATTGTGAATCAATAATACAGGATCTCCTTCGATTACTTTTCTGAAAAAAGGGAAGTTATATTTTAATTTTTTAAAAAGGTAATTCATTGCAAAAAGCACTGATGCTGCTAACAATCCTCCTTGAAGAGATGTGTCTGCCCCAACCATTGCATTTTGAACAGCATTGCTAATCAAGAGGACAAAGATTAAATCTGTCACTGACAATTGTGCTAACTCAGTTTTCCCTAAAATACGCAAGACAAATACGATAAACAAGTAGACACTTGCTGTACTTACAATTATCGACAAATAAGTTCCCATACACTTTTTCTTAGTAACGAAGGTAATCAATCAGTTTTTAATCGCTGATGTTTACTTCAAAGTTTAACCAAAATATTAATAAATACATTATAAAAAGTAAATTTGCATTATTATTGATCTTACTGAATATTTAAAATCGAATTGCGATGACACTTCAAGAAATTAGACAACATTTTTTCGACTTTTTTGCAGGGAAAGGACACAAAATCGTTCCTTCTGCACCAATGGTTGTAAAAAACGATCCAACGTTAATGTTCACTAACGCTGGAATGAATCAATTTAAAGATTATTTCTTGGGGAATGCAAAACCTAGTGTCACGCGTATTGCAAACACACAAAAATGCTTACGTGTTTCTGGAAAACACAATGACTTAGAGGAAGTTGGTGTGGATACTTACCACCATACCATGTTTGAAATGTTGGGAAATTGGTCTTTTGGAGATTATTTCAAAGAAGATGCTATTACATGGGCATGGGAATTATTAACAGAAGTATACAAAATTCCTAAAGATCAACTTTACGTTACCGTTTTTGAAGGGGACGAAAAAGACAATGTACCGAAAGACGAAGA
>CAMCQL010000017.1 GCA_945877005.1 Chryseobacterium gleum | reverse complement strand
ATTGAAGCACTTGAAAAATTAGAAAAAGAAGGAAAAAAAGTTTTTCCACAACCTGCAGTCTTAAAAATCATCCAAGATAAAGGCCTACAAAAACAATTTTACCAAGAACACGGAATTCCTACCTTGCCGTTTTATTTAATCAATGACCGATCTGAAATCAAGAAATTTGAAGAAGAATTTCCTTTTATGCAAAAAATGCGTAAGGGTGGATACGATGGCAAAGGTGTGACAGCATTACGCACTACCAATGACATTGATACTGCATTTGATGAACCAAGTGTATTAGAGAAATTTGTTGACTTTCAAAAAGAACTCGCTGTAATCGTAGCTCGAAATGAAAAAGGAGAAACAGCTGTCTACCCTAGTGTTGAATGTGAATTCAGTACTGAAGCAAACTTGGTTGAATTTCTATTTTCACCTGCAGATATTGCACCAGAAATAGAAGCAAAAGCAAAAGAACTAGCAATTCAAATCATAGAGCAACTTGGAATGGTTGGAATTTTAGCCGTAGAGTTCTTCTTGTCCAAACAAGGTGAATTGTACGTAAATGAAATCGCACCACGACCACACAACAGCGGACACCATACCATAGAATGCAATAGAACCTCACAATTCGAACAACACTTAAGAAGTGTATTGAACCTACCTCTTGGCGCTACTGATTTAATTCAGCCAGGAGTAATGATTAACTTGTTAGGTGAAAAAGGATTCGAAGGTCAAGCAATTTATCAAGGATTAGAAGAAGCAATGCAAATTTCAGGTGTGCACGCTCATATCTACGGTAAAGAAACAACGAAACCATTCCGTAAAATGGGGCATGTTACAATTGCAAAACCTGTATTGGAAGACGCAAAAAATACAGGTAGAAAAATTAAAGAATTAATTAAGGTTGTTGGCGCAACTAAAATCCATTAATCGATATCCAATGAAGTGTTCCGATGTTCATTACGATTGCAGCCATTTTAGAACAGGGATTCCGTGTATTCCGAATAAACAGCATCAAGTAAATTGTTCCAATTGTACTTACTATTCGCCTATAAAAACGCGTATATTAATTATTAAATTGGGTGCATTAGGGGATGTAATACGCACCACTCCATTGGTAGAGCGCTTCCGGAAAACCTATCCAGGAGTTCACATTACTTGGCTTACTCAAAGTCCAGCAATTTTACCTACCAATGAAATCGAAACCATCTATAAATGGGATTTTACATCTGTATATACAATAGAACATTCTCAATTTGATATTGCAGTTAACTTAGACAAAGAGCCAGAGGCATGCATGTTATTGGCAAATGTAAACGCTACTACAAAATACGGTTACACTTGGAAAGACAATCACATCGCACCAGCCACAAGTAATAGCGAACATAAGTTAATGACTGGTTTTTTCGATGAAATTTCAAAAAACAATACAAAAAGCTACCTACAAGAAATCTTTGAAATTTGTCACTTTGAATTCAACAACGAAGAATACCTCATCCAATTGAATTCTGAATTGTCTCAAAAATGGGAAAAAGAATTATTAGGACTTAGCAATGGAAAAACAATAGTTGGTCTGAACACTGGATGTGGACCACGATGGAATACAAGGCTGTGGTCAGAAGATTCGTGGAAAACATTGGCTAAATTATTGGTAGAAAAAGGTTATTTTCCTGTTTTTCTAGGAGGAGAATTAGAACACGAAAAAAACAAACGAATGTCTCAAGAAACAGAGACCTACTACCCTGGACATTTTTCGTTGGAAGAATTTATTGCTTTAACAAATAACTGTACTATCATCGTTACTCAAGTTTCAATGATGATGCATATTGCTACCGCATTAAAAAAGAAAATGGTGCTATGCAATACCATCTTCAACAAGCATGAATTTGAATTGTATGGAAGAGGGATATTAGTCGAACCCCCTACTCCGTGCGAATGTTTTTATGGAAATACCTGTAAAAAAGGAATCGCATGTATGCATGACATTCAACCTACTGACTTTATAAATGCGATTGAGCAATTAGAACGCTTTTAATTAAAAGTGAGTTACTAATTACGCGAACTTCATTTGAAATGTTAGAATATTGATCATTCTGAATTATTTTTGAGAGAAATATAGGATTACACCTACTCTCTATCAAAAGAGAAAAGTTAGAATGTAAGCTCCTCATCTTTAAAAACTATTGAAAATGAAAATTGCTATTTTATCAACATTTTATCCATTTAGAGGAGGGATTGCTCAATTCAATGCATTAATGTACAGAGCATTTGAAAAAAAACATCAAGTAAAAGCAGTTACGTTCAAACGCCAATATCCAGACTTTTTATTTCCAGGAGAAACACAATACATTACCGAAGACGACAAAGCAGACGAAATTCCAGCAACAGAATTATTGGATTCAATCAATCCGTTGACTTACATTAGCACCTCAAAAGCACTTAAGAAATACAATCCCGATATTCTAATCACAAAGTATTGGATGACATTTTTTGGTCCTTCGCTTGGGTATGTTTGTAAATCCCTAAAAAAAACATCCAAACGAATCAGTATCCTTGATAATGTCATACCGCATGAAAAACGTTTTTTTGATGGATTTTGCAATAACTATTTTTTAAAAAACAACGATGGATTTATCGTTATGTCGGATGCCGTTTTAAAAGATTTGCTCTCTATTATTCCAAATGCTAAATATTTACGTGTAAATCATCCCGTGTACAATCACTTTCCAGCAAAAATTGAGCAAACCGAGGCACAACGACAATTAAAATTAAATCCTTCAAAAAAAACATTGTTATTTTTCGGATTCATCAGAGACTACAAAGGCTTAGATTTACTGATACAAACAATGGATTATCTTGACGAAAATTATCAATTAATCATCGCAGGAGAAGTGTATGGATCATTTGAAAAATACCAGCAATTAATAAATGCCTCAAAATCTAAAGATAACATCCATCTTTTCAATAAATACATTGGAGACGATGAAGTAACCACCTATTTCTCCGCCTCAGATGTTTGTATATTGCCCTACAAATCGGCAACACAATCAGGAATTACATCCATTGCTAATCATTACGACTTACCCATTATCGCTACAAATGTCGGAGGATTGAAAGAAACTATACATCATTTAAAAACTGGACTAATCGTAGAACAACCAGAAATACAATTAATTGCACAAGCTGTTAACACCTATTTTACTGCAAACTATAAAAATGAGTTTTCTGAAGAAATTAAAAAAGAAAAAGCAGAAAATTCATGGGAAAACTTTTGTGATAAAATCATTGAATTTAGCAAAACCATATAATTAAACCATATGTCAAAACTACTAGGTAGACTTCTATTTATTATTCTTTTTTGTACAAGTACTTCGTTCGCGCAATACAACTATAGATTTAGAAATTATTCCATCAATGATGGATTATCACAAAGTGCCGTAAGCACGATTCTCCAGGACAAACTCGGAGCATTATGGGTAGGTACACAAGATGGGCTTAATAAATTCGATGGACAGACATTCGAAAACCTTACACCTGAAAATACACCAGGTTTAGAAAGTGGTGACATCTTGTGCTTGTATAAATCAAAAAAAAATGGAATATTATGGATAGGTACATCTAATGGACTGACAAAATACGATCCATTAACTGAAAAATTTGAGAAAATCAATTACTCTTCACAATACGCAATTCAAATAAAAACAATTTCAGAAGATAGTAAGGGTGAGATTTGGGTAGGTAGTAGTTCAAATGGACTTTTTCAATTAGATAAAACGTCAAAAAAACTCAAGAGTATTGATTTAAAACTACCAACCTATAAAATACAATTTCTTTCCTTTTTACCAGGAAATATATTAGTTATAAGTACCGAGGACAAAGGGATGTTCAACTATCACTTTTCTACAAAAAAATTACTTCCGATTACATTAAAAGGGAAAAAAGGTAAATTCATCAGAGTCAATACGTTAGTAAAACAAACAGAACAAAATTATTTACTTGGAACCAATCAGGGTTTATTCACATTTAACATAAAAACCAATTCAACAAATGCCTATATCCCAGAATTAGAACAAAATTATGGCATACTAGAAATTAGTGGAATCTATGTTTTTAATCCGGAAAAACTTATCCTAACTACGAAAACAAACGGATTATTTACGATACATATTTCAAAAAAAGGTAAAATTTCAATCTCAAATACTGTACATGACATTTTCAATGATAACGCATTACTATTCAATGCTTGTAATTATCTTTTAAGAGATAAAAACGGAATTTTTTGGGTGGGAACAGAGCGAGGACTCAGTAGTTTTGACCCATTACATCAAGGAATCTTAGGAATTGGTCCAAGTGCAGACCTAACGAGAGGTATACCATCTCCAACTGTTTGGAGTTTTTCTGAAGATAAATCCTCCCGATATTTATACGTAGGTTCAGATCGAGCGTTATGTCGGTATGATAATCAAACAGGACTTTTCAATCAATTTTTTCGGGCTGCCGCTTCTAATAGTAAAGCTTCAAATTCAAATGTGTTATCCAGTTATGTGGTTTCAAACAATACTATTCTCTTAGGGTTTTCTGACGGATTTTATGAACTAAAAATCAATAGTGATCAAAATTATAAATTCACCAAAATAGTATTTAAAGATATTAAGAATCAATCCAATTTTGAGAAAGTCTATCAAATATTCAAATGGAACGACACTAAATTTTTGTTGGCTACAAAAGGAGGTGTATTATTGTTCGATAAAAACACTTCAAAAGTAAAAGTATTTGAACACGACGAAAAAAACAGTAAGAAAACATTAGGAGGTGGTTCTTGTAAGGTCATCTATAAAGACATACAAGGGAAAATATGGTTCAGTACTACCACTGGAGGACTATACACCCTAGAAGAAGGTGAAGACGGCCTTGAAATTTTACCTTATCGCTACAATACCTCATTAATCAACATTATTAAAGATCAAATTTCTTCAATTACTCAAACCGATAAAACTACTTTTTGGCTCGGAACCATGGGGGGAGGAATGGTAAAATGGGACATTGAAAAGAAACAGGGTAAATTATTTAATAAAAAAAATGGATTGCCCAATAATGTGGTTTATGGAATACTAAAAGAAGGTGACTTCTTATGGTTAAGCACTAATAAAGGATTGTGTAAATTCAATACAAACACCGAACAAATCACAAATTTTACAGAACAAGAAGGTTTGATGTCTAATGAATTTAACCAAGGAGCATTCTTCAAATCTAAAAAAGGAATCTTTTATTTTGGAAGTATTTATGGCTATAATTATTTCGATCCTAAAAACTTAGTGCTAAAAGAAAAAAATGTAGATGTTCGTTTCACCAAAATTAAACTTGATAAAAACTGGCTTAAGCCTGGAGAAAATAAAGTACTACCTAAATCAATAGCAAGTACCAACTACATCTCTTTAAGCTATCGAAAAAGAAGTATAACCTTAAAATTCATGCCTTTGGATTTAAGTAATCCAGAACTTATCACCTATAAATATGTATTAAAAGGGGACGAAGAAGGAGAGGTATTAATTGGCAACACAAATCAAATTCACTTAAACTCAATACAGCCTGGAGATTATCAACTTAAAGTCTACGCAAAACTTGGAAATGGGAAATGGAGTGAAAATCCTGCAACACTTTCTATAAACGTACAGACTCCTTATTGGAAAACGATCTGGTTTTGGGTATTAATAGCAATCGTAATAGGATTGTTAACAGTATTTTATTTCCGTAAAAAAATTGAATACGAACGTAAACAACAATTGAAACTTGAGAAAAAAATCACAGAAAGAACAAGAGAAATTAGAGAACAAAACATAAAAATCGAGAAACAAAAAGCAACAATTGAAGAAAAAAAGAACCATCTTGAAGAACAGAAACAATTGCTTGAAATTGAAAAAGAAAAAACTGAAAAAGTCTTAAAAAACATTCTTCCTGTTCAGGTATACGAAGAAATTAAAGCAACTGGAAAAGCAACTGCTCGAGCATACAGTAGAGTGTCTGTGTTATTCACTGATTTTGTAGGTTTTACAAAAATATCTGAAACAATGAAACCGTCCGACCTCGTTAGCGAGTTGGATATATACTTCCGGAAATTCGATGAAATTATTGTGAAAAATAACCTCGAAAAAATTAAGACAATTGGAGATGCTTATATGTGTGCAGGAGGTGTACCTGTTCGAAATAAAACCAACCCAATTGATGCTTGTTTAGCTGCACTTCAGATTCAAGATACGATGCAAAAAATGCGCGAAGAAGCAATCGAATCAGGCAGAAATATATGGAATCTTCGATTGGGAATCAATACAGGAGAAGTTACCGCAGGTGTCATAGGAACAGAAAAATTAGCGTATGATATTTGGGGTTCAACAGTGAACCAAGCACAACGAATGGAAATGTTGGGAGAGCCAGGAAAAGTTACGATTTCAGGGCAAACATTCAAACACATAGAACCCTACTTCAAATGTGTGTTCAGAGGTAAAGCGAAAACAAAAGGACAAGGTTTAATTGATATGTATACCGTAGAAGGTATAAAAACAGAATTATCTATTGATGGGAAAGGAATTTACCCGAATGAGAAATTTCATCAAATCTTAAACTTACATCAGTACAGTAGTATCAATTATTACAAAGCTGAACGACATATTTTTAAAATGTTAGAAGAACAATTGTCTTCGAAACTACATTACCATTCAGTAATACATACTAAGGATGTATGTAAATCAATTGAACGTATAGCGCTAATGGAAGGAGTAACCGATGAATGTTTGTTTTTATTAAAATCTGCCGCAACATACCATGATGCAGGATTTATTGAACAATACGATAACAATGAAGCAAATGGAGCACGATTAGCAGAGGAAATACTCCCACAATATGGTTATTCAGCAGAACATATCCAACAAATTAAAGAACTGATCTATGTAACAGCCATACCGCATGAACCAAAAAACAATTTGGAAGAAATCATGTGTGATGCAGATTTAGACTATTTAGGAAGAGAAGATTTTCATAAAATAGCAGATAAACTTCGGATCGAACTTCGAGAATATGGAAAAATAAATAGTGATAGAAAATGGGATGAAATTCAAGTTGCTTTTCTAACAAACCATAAATACTTCACAAAAACTGCAAAAGAAATGAGGGGCGTAATGAAAGCAAAACACCTTGAAGAAATTAAGGAACGACTCATAAAAAATGAGTACGCTGATTAATCTATGTGAGTGATCACAATAACAAAATAATAATATGACCGTTGCAAAACTCTAACTCATCGTTGAATGAAAAATTTAACATCCTCATTTACAACAGTAGACTCCGGTGTAAAATTTTTAATCCGCCTCGATTTATAACTTTTGTAACGGTCTTATAATACTAAAAAGCCCTTCTGAAAAAAATCTGAAGGGCTTTTTTAGGAATGAATTTAAACTATTAAGCTGTAACTTTACCTCCGTTCGTTTTTGCCTGAAATTGTTCAAGATCACGGTCAAAAATATAGGTTCCCCCACTGTCTCCTCCAATTAATCGTATTTTATCCAATAACTCGCGTGCAAGTGCTTCTTCTTCCAATTGCTCAGAAACGTACCATTGCACAAAATTGTGGGTGGTATAATCTTTCTCTTGCAAACAAATGTCAACCAAATTATTAATGCTCTCTGTCACCATTAATTCATGGTGTAATAAATTCTCAAATACATTAGTCACAGATTCAAAATTTGCAGGAGGACATTCCACTGATGGTATAATTGCTTTTCCACCACGTTCATTAATGAATTTAACCAATTTCAACATATGAAAACGCTCCTCATCAGAGTGCGTATATAAAAAATTAGCCGTTCCATTAAGTCCCTGTGTTTCGGCCCATGCTGCCATTGCTAAATAAAACTGAGAAGAATAACTTTCTTTTACTACTTGTTCATTCAATGCTGCTTCTACGCGTATATTCATAGTTGATTTTTTTTACAAAGTTAAAAGATATCTTTTTCTCTTGAGTAATTATTGAAAAGTTTATTAGAAAGTAGAATTTAAATGGTTGAAATTTGAATGACCAGAGGCATTTGAACTTCTAGTAGGATAAAATAGAAAATAGTTCATGTTTTTATTGTAAATTAGCAGTATATACGTATGAAATGTCAAGAAAAAAGAAACAAAAATTTCCAGAGGAAAAAACAAAAAACAATAAAAATAGTCTAAGTCACTCCATTCGAAGATTCTTTGACAGTCATCCTACAAATAATTTTACACACCAAGAAATTTGTTCTGCTCTTAACGTTCGTGAAAACGAGTTAAGAAAACAAGTCTATTCAGTATTAAAAGATTTGTTAACAGGCAGTTATTTAAAAGAAGTTTCTCATGGTGTTTTTTCAAGAAATGAAGCCGCGCAATTATTAGAGGGTGAAATTCAAATCACAGCGAAAGGAAGCGGTTTTCTTCTTACCGATAAAAAATCAAACGATGTGTTTATAGCTGCATCCAACTTGCAACAAGCAATGAATGGAGATCTCGTTCGGGTGGCATTAACAAAAGAAGGTAAGGGTAGACGTGAAGGGATTGTTCTTCAGGTAATTCAACGTGAAAGAACACAATTTGTTGGTACAATCGCACTGCACGAAAAATTTGCTTATTTACTTCCCGATAATGTAAAAAACGGAATTCAAATTTACCTCCCGAAAGACAAACTCAATGGAGCGAAAGACCAAGATAAAGTTATAGCTAAAATAACTGTGTGGCCAAAATCAGCAGAATTTCCATTTGGTGAAGTTGTTGAAGTACTTGGTAAAAAGTCTACAAATGACACTGAAATGATAGGGATTTTATGCGGTCAAGGTATTGAATTTAAATTTCCACAGGAAGTTATTGAAGAAGCAGAACGAGTTACAATAGAATTGGATCAGAAAGAAGTGCTCAATAGAAGAGATTTTAGATCGATTACAACTTTCACAATTGATCCTGTAGATGCGAAAGATTTCGATGACGCATTATCTTTTCTTCGTTTAGAAAATGGGAATATCGAAATCGGAGTGCACATTGCGGATGTTAGTCACTATGTTACTAAAGATTCAGCTTTGGATCGTGAAGCTTCAAAAAGAGGAAATTCAGTATATTTAGTCGATCGTGTTATTCCAATGTTGCCTGAACAACTTTCGAACATCGCATGCTCTCTTCGTCCCAACGAAGATAAATTCTGTTTTGCAGCAGTCTTTGAAATGACAGAAAAAGGAGATGTTGTCAATGAATGGTTTGGTAAGACAGTGATTCATTCAGACAGAAGATTTTCTTATGAACAAGCGCAGGAAATCATTGAAGGAAGTGAGGGAGATTTTAAAGAAGAAATCTTAACGTTGGATAAAATCGCGAAAATTCTTAGAAAATACAGATTAAAAAATGGTGCGTTAAACATTGAATCAGAAGAAGTACGTTTTCAATTAAACGAAGAAGGAAATCCTATTGGAGTATCCACGAAAACATCCAAAGATGCTCACAAGCTTATTGAAGAATTCATGTTACTTGCGAATAAACACGTCGCATTATTTATTGATAATAGAGGTAAAAATAAAGATGTAATACCTTTTGTCTACCGATGTCACGACAAACCAGACTTAGCGAAAATTGAAACCTTCAAATTATTTATTGAAAAATTTGGACACGATTTAAAATTCAATAAAATAGAAGATGTCGCAAAATCCATCAATCATTTATTTGATGAAATCTCAACTGAAAACGAATACTCAATTGTTCAATCCATGGCGATTCGATCAATGGCAAAAGCGAGTTACGAAACGAATAATATTGGTCACTTTGGTTTAGCATTTAAACATTATACCCATTTCACCTCCCCTATTCGTCGCTACGCAGATTTATTGGTGCACCGCATACTTTTAGAAGAGTTAACCCACCAAAAGCATGTTTATTCCTCTGATTTATCTGCGACGTGTAAACACATTTCTAGAATGGAGCGTAAAGCGGTAGAAGCCGAAAGAGAATCAACCAAATACTTTCAAGCGCTCTTTTTAAAAGATCATTTAGGTGAAACGTTTGAAGGAACAGTTTCAGGAATTTCCGATTTTGGATTATTCGTAAAACTAAATGAAAACCATTGTGAAGGAATGATTGCGTTACAAGAACTCCCCGGAGACCGTTTTTACTTTGATCAGGAGAATTATTGTATCATGGGCGCACGAACAAAAAAACAATACAACTTTGGTGATAAAATCGAAGTACAAGTAATTGATGTAGATATCAGAAAACGACAAATTACGCTTTCTATTGTCTAAACAGTACTATTTAATAAATTAGTTACACTTAAAGAAAGAATGTGTGACTAATTTATTAAATCATTCCTTTAACTGAAATGAAAATAAACTAAACCCTAGTGTGAAGAATATTCTCTAATTTCTAAACCGATATCCAGAACATCATACAACACTTTCTTCGTGATTCCTTGTTCAAGCATGAAATAGTAGACCCCTGGATGAGGTAGTTTTCGCTGTTTGAACAATAATTTATTTTCAACGATAGAACCTGTTTTGTTACCTATCCATCTTCCTTTTTCGTCCGAAATTTTAATTTCAAAGGGTTCTCTCACATATTGTTTATCTGGAGTTTTAGAAATGAAATAAATCCAAGAATTATTGAAAGAATAGGAAGTGGTAGTCCGTAAAGTGATGATAAAATCATACGTAACAGAAGTATCTTTCACAATCACCTTAAAAAAAGGTTTGAATGGCCTTGCCCAAGTATTGGATTTGAATGAATATGATTTTTGATAAAAGGGTTGTTCCTCACAAGAAACAAGCCCTAAAATCAAAATAATTGTTCCTAAGATAAAAATCCTATTCATCGGTATTAACTTTATTTGGACGTTTATACGGCCTCCTTTTATTTTTTTTTCGATGGGGTGTATTTTCATTTTTTACATCCTGATTATTTTCTAACTGTTGCTCGTTAGTACTCTCTTTCGATACGACCGATTCAACTTTTGGTATAGCTTGTTCTGGTTTTACAACCGCTGTATGTGGTGTATTGCGTTCTTTCCGAGGAACATCTGCAACGTCAGAAGTTCTTGTAGCTTGCGGCCTTGGTTTATTCGTGTTATTTTTCTTCTTCTTAGTAAAATTAGTGTCGAATCTATTCAAACTGTCTTGACCGACAACATTTGAATATTCAGGTTCATTTACTACTACGATTTCCTTTACAAAATCTTTTAAATCAGTAGGTTTCACTTTTTGTGAATTTAATTCCATTATTTCTTTCACTCGATCTGGTGTAAGAGGAATAAATTCACTCGTTCCCTCATAAATAAACCACATCATCTGTTTGAAAACATCTGTTTTCACATGAAAAGCAACTCCTTTTTGAGTATATAACTTTGTGTCAGCAGTTGGAAAAGCTTTGATTGCATCCAAATACATGTCTAATTCATAGTTCAAACAACATTTCAATTTCCCACACTGACCTGCTAATTTTTGTGGATTTAATGACAGTTGTTGATATCTTGCAGCAGAAGTTGAAACAGACCTAAAATCAGTGAGCCATGTTGAGCAACATAATTCTCTCCCACACGATCCGATTCCGCCTAATCTAGAAGCCTCTTGACGAGATCCGATTTGACGCATTTCTACACGGATTTTAAATGTTTCAGCCATATCTTTGATCAACTGACGGAAATCGACACGCTCATCAGATGTGTAATAAAATGTAGCCTTGGATAAATCTCCTTGGTATTCTACGTCTGATATTTTCATATCAAGATTGAGATTAACTGCCAAGGTCCGCGATTGATACATCACTTCTTTTTCTAACTCTCTCGACTTCATCCATTTTTGGACATCATCCTGATTTGCAATCCTATAAATTGCTGGTGTTTCTAAATTTGTTGGATTAGAAACCTTCTTTTTTACCTGAATTCTGGCTAATTCACCTACTATAGACACTACCCCGACATCGTAGCCAGGACTTGCTTCTACCACTACTACATCTCCCACTTGAAGAGAAATGTTTTTTGAATTGCGGTAAAACGCTTTGCGACTATTCTTGAATCTTACTTCAACTATATCGTAAGGTTTTTGACCAGTTGGTAACTGCATGTTTGCTAACCAATCAAAAACTCCTAATTTATTGCATCCTCCAGAACTACAGGTACCATTGTTTTGACACCCTTTTGGAGAGCCTCCTCCAGAGCTACAATTGGAACATCCCATATTTTCTATTTTTTAATTTGCAAATGTACAATTTTTAGTCCTAATGTAATGACTACAATTTGAAATGAATTTAAATTAAAGCCTAGCAACAATTACAAAAACTTAGATTTCAAGCCGTTTTAAAAAAGATTTTTGTCTTACTGATTGTAAATGATTTGTTTTCAACTATCTGAAAAACTATACAATGCGAGATTTCATGAAACGCCAACCAAAATAGCCAAAGCAACTTCCGATGACAGCTCCGCCAAGAATATCAGTCAAATAATGAACCCCTAAATAAATTCTTGATAATGAAACTAATACAGCAAAAAAGAATAAAAAATAAGGAAAATACTTGTAACTACGGCGTAAATAATTGGCACTAAGAACGGTCAATGCGAAAAAATTAGCGGCATGTGAAGATACAAATCCATATTGCCCGCCTTTGTAAATTTCTCCTGATTGCTTCACATAAAAATGAAGTTGTTCACCCAATACTAAGTGATGGGAAGGCCGATAACGCGCGACTAATTTCTTGACAACCTGACTTGATAACACATCAGAAAAAACAATACACAGTATAGCAACCAACAAAAAAACTGTTGTTTTCTTTAACCCATACTGTTTAAATGAAAAATATAAAATAATCAGATAAAGAGGAATCCATATTAATTTACCGGAAACAATCCACATGAATTCATCCAAAAAAGGAGTATGGAATCCGTTTATAAAAAGGACAATCTTTTGATCTATTGTTTCAATCCAATCAATCATTATTGATTCTAGCCCAAATCAAATCCTTCAATTCAAGCAATCCTTGTTGCGCTATTGAAGAAATGAATATATAAGGTAAATCTTTTGGTAAATCCGGAATCATTTGTGCCTTCAACTCATCGTCCAACATGTCAGATTTAGTAATCGCTAATATTCGATCCTTGTACAAAAGTTCAGGATTGAATTGTTCCAATTCGTTCAGCAAGATTTCATACTCTTTTAAAATATTATCAGTATCCGAAGGTACCATAAAAAGTAAAATTGAATTCCGCTCAATGTGTCTTAAGAATCTTAAACCTAATCCTTTCCCTTCATGGGCACCTTCAATAATTCCAGGAATATCTGCCATCACAAACGATTGGTGCACGCGATAAGATACGATTCCTAAATTCGGACGTAAAGTAGTAAATGGATAATTACCAATCTCAGGTTTTGCAGCGGATAAAACCGAAAGCAAGGTGCTTTTACCAGCATTTGGAAAACCAACTAAACCAACATCAGCTAAAACCTTTAATTCTAGCACCATCCAATTCTCTTCACCCAATTCACCAGGTTGTGCAAATTGTGGCGCGCGATTGGTACTTGATTTGAAATGGTTATTACCATATCCACCACGACCACCAGGGATGAGTATTTTCTCTTCGTTATTTGCTGTAATTTCAAAAAGAAACTCTCCTGTTTCTGCATCTTTGGCAATAGTCCCAACGGGTACTTCAATGTACACATCTTTTCCTTGAGCACCTGTCTTCAACTGACCAGTACCATGAGCCCCATGGCCCGCCTTCATATGTTTTTTGTACTTAAGATGCAACAGTGTCCATAACTGAGAATTTCCTCTCAAAACAATATGTCCACCACGACCACCATCTCCACCATCAGGACCTCCTAAAGGGATGTATTTTTCCCTACGATAATGCGTAGAACCTCCACCTCCATTACCTGAAGTACAGTGTATTTTTACGTAGTCTACGAAATTATCTGAAGCCATTTTTAGTTATTTAATTGTTCAATTGCTTGGTACAAACGAATTGATATTTCATCAATTTCTCCTATACCATTAATGGATATAAATTTATTTTGAGAGAGATAAAAATCTTTTACTGGTTTCGTTTCGTTGTTGTATACATTGATACGATTCTGAATGATTTCAGGATTCGAATCGTCCGGACGTCCACTCACCTCTGCACGTTTCAATAACCGCGTTTTTAACTCTTCCTCTTCAACCTCCAATGCTAACATTAAAGAAATCTCTGTATGTAGACTTTTTAAAAATTCATCCAATGCTACAGCTTGCGCATTCGTTCTAGGAAATCCATCAAAAATAAATCCTTTTGCAGATTCATTCTTTAAAACTTCAGAACGCAACATATTTATAGTTACTTCATCTGGAACAAGTTCTCCTTTGTCCATATAACTCTTTGCTAACATCCCTAGTTCAGTTTCTCCTTTGATAT
Source organism: Chryseobacterium gleum (assembly GCA_945877005.1). Taxonomy (GTDB): domain Bacteria; phylum Bacteroidota; class Bacteroidia; order Flavobacteriales_D; family Crocinitomicaceae; genus CANHVK01. The sequence continues at coordinate 3,872 of CAMCQL010000017.1, read as the reverse complement.
TTGCTCTGAAAATATCACCTGTTGACAAATGGACCAATCCATATTTGTCGATTAATCGCTCTGATTGAGTACCTTTTCCTGCTCCCGGAGGGCCAAATAAAACAACGTTTAACATAGTGGTAAAGTTTGAATGTTACCTTTATATTGGTAAATTGATTCTAAATTTCGGCCGAAGCCATTGTAATCTAATCCAAAACCGACAATAAATTCGTCTGTAATGGTAAAACAAGTATATGTTGGAGTATGCACTCCTTTAAATGCATTGGGTTTAAAAAACAAAGAAGCAATTTCAATTTTTCTAGGGGCATGTGTTTGAACCAAATCAACCACTTTATCTATTGTATTCCCTGTGTCTACAATGTCTTCAAGAATTATTACTTGCTTCTCTTTTAAATCCGAAGTTAATCCAATTAGTTCCTTTACATTTCCTGAGGTTTGCATTCCTTCGTAAGACATCATTTTAACAAATGACACTTGACAGGTAAACTGGATCTGCTTTAATAATTCACTTACAAACATAAATGAGCCGTCCAGAACAGCAACAAAAACAACTTCTTGACCCAAGTATTGTTGATTCAGCTGTAAAGCTAAATCTGAAATTTTAGCATGAATTTCCTCACGATTTAAATAGAGTTCAAACTTTTTATCTAAAATTTCAATCACTTCAATTAGATTTTGAAGTCGCAAAGTTAAGATTTTTAGTTAAACTTTTTGAGATAGAATCTATTGATCTGAAAGAAGTAATAGAAATAGTTTAAAAAACCTCCGCCTATCATTGCTTACTTGAAATTTTCTTATAAGTAACACTTTAATATACAGGTTATTAATGGAATAAATTATCTAAAACCACCTGGAAGTTCATGTGCCAATTCATTCCTATTAAACTGCTTTCAAAAAATATAATCCACGCATGCCTTGAACTAAATTTAATAATTTGACAATTTCCTACTTGAATCTCTTCAATTAGGTGGCTAATTTGCTAAATAGAATGCCTATATTTGCAAAAAAAAATATCATGTCAGATACAACGCGTATTTCTACAAATAAAGCTCCAAAACCTGTAGGTTTATATCCACATGCTCGTCGTGTTGGGAATTTATTGTTTTTATCCGGTGTAGGTCCAAGAACTGCTGGATCAGATGCAACCGACTCTGAAGTTCCTGGTTTAAAGTTGGATAAAAATGGAAATTTCATTGAATTTGATTTCGAAGCACAATGCAGAAGCGTTTTTGATAATGTTCGCATTATCCTTGAAGAGTCCGGTTCGAAATGGGAAAATTTAGTTGATGTGACTGTTTTCTTGGTGAACATGAAACGTGATTTCCATACCTATAATCGTTTGTATGCTGAGTATTTTAAAGACAATTTACCATGTAGAACAACATGCGAAATTAACTCTTTGCCAACTCCAATTGCGATTGAATTGAAATGCATTGCCACTATTGATTAATCTATATTTTAATTTATGTTAGGTTTTATTATTCGTACAGTTTTATCGCTGTTATCTTTATTTTTATTAGTCTATTCTTTTGCTACTGGTCATTGGGGATGGGGTATTGTCATGATTTTTGTAACTGCATTAATCATTTTGACTTATTTCAGAAATCAACACATGATTTTGGCATTGAATCAAATGCGTGTTGGAAACCATGAAAAAGCATTAAGCTATCTAAACAAAATAAGTCGTCCTGATCTATTACCTAAAAAACAACATGCTTATATTTTGTATTTGAAAGGGATGCTCGGTGCTCAAGAAATGGGATTCTCTAAAAGTGAACAACTAGTTAGAAAAGCAATTGAAATGGGCTTACGTACAAAACAAGACAACGCTGTTGCTCGATTGCACCTTGCAGGTATTTGCGCCCAAACGGGAAGAAGATCAGAAGCGCAAACACTTTTAAGTGAATCGAAAAAATTAGACAAAGACGGAGTGTTGAAGGAACAAACTTCAATGATGCAAAAACAATTGGCATCACCGATACCTACTAAAAATCAAATGCGTGAAGCTCAGATGTTCCGAGGTCGACGTAAGTCACCTCGAATGAAATAATTTGAGTAAGCAGCAACGAAAATCTTATACTTCTAATTGGAGCGACTACCAACTCATTGATGCTGGAGGTGGAAAAAAATTGGAACGATTCGGTGCAATAACTACTATACGTCCTGAATTACAAGCTTATTTTAAATCGTTTCATTCCTTTCAATACTGGTGTGAACAAGCACAGCTTTCTTTCAATGAAAAATCATCCTCTAAGGGAGAGTGGAAAAATATTCAAGGAACGAACAAAAATGAATGGAATATTTCCATCTTAGGACTTAATTTTTTATTAGCCCAAACCAACTTTAAACACATTGGTATTTTCCCGGAACAAATGATTAATTGGGAATTTATTTCAAAAAGATTAAAATCCACCGACTCCTTTTTAAACCTATTCGCATATACAGGCATCGCATCAATCATTGCTAGAAATACTGGTGCAAGTGTTACCCACGTCGACTCAGTTAAACAACTATTGACTTGGGCCAAAACAAACATGTTAAGGAACGAACTAAAAGACATTCGTTGGATTCAAGAAGACGCATTGAACTTTGCATTAAAAGAAGTGAAACGAGGGCATCTATACAATTGTATACTTATGGATCCGCCTGCGTTTGGATACGGTAGTAAAGGTGAAAAATGGATTTTAGAAGAAAAATTGCCTCAATTAATTCAAGCAGCGTATGCACTATTAGCTCCGGGAGGATGTTTAATCTTAAATACGTATTCGCCAAAACTTACTTTAATTAAACTTACTGCATTGTTAGAAAAACAATTCAGCGCATCTAGAATTGAAGCAAGTGAATTATGGATGAAAACAAGCACTGATAAAGACCTGTTTTACGGAAATTTAATTCGTGCCTACAAAGAATCCTAACAAATAAATTCAAAAAAGATTATTCGAATTAAGTTCTACTACCTGATTCGGGAACGTATAATTTATACAACGTAATGAGAAGTAACATGGACCAAATACAAATAGTAGCGGGTAAATCAACGATTAAGCTTACTCCCGTAAACAATAAAACCCCAATCAACAAAGCACAACTATTTATCAGTTGATCCTTCCATAGAAACAAAATGTTATCTGTAGTATACTTCTTAGATTTCAAAAAAGTAATTTTATAATTCATGTATCCTCCAACGAAGATCAATGGTAAGAGTAAAATTAATTGTGGCACCCCCATTTCCTTGTAGGAAAGAAACGAACTAAATTCCTTATAAAAATCTGAACCTTTAACAATATAAGGCATGAAAATCACCAACAGAATACTTGCGGTCAAATAACCCAAAAAAGCACTCCCTAAAAGAAAAACAGGATAGTTTACCTGCTGAAAACGTACAATTTTTCTAGATTTCAAATACGTGAAGTAAAGTTGCGCAACCAAATCAAGGGCGAAAAAAAAGAGAATAAAATAAACATTCCATCCCCAAAAATAATACCCAATCAATGGGAGCACTAAATCTGCAAATAACTGTATCTTCTGACCTTGGGGATTCATCTTAATTTATTGGCTTCAATTCTTGAAAGTTCAAAATCAGGATTGTATTTCAAGGCAGTAGCAAAGGCTTTGTAAGCATCAACTTTTCGTCCTTGGGTAGCATAACACATCCCTAAATTGTGCCATCCTTTTACAAATTTAGGCTCCAATTCAATTGCACTTCTGTAATAATACTCCGCACTATCCAATTGACTTTGTTCGAATTGTTTGATGTATCCTGAATTGAATAACGCCAAATAAAATTTTGGCTTAACTTGTAATAGTTCTTTGTAAGCTCTTAACGACTCATCAAATTTACCTTGTTGTTGTAAGCTGAAGGCAATCCCATACAA
>CAMCQL010000016.1 GCA_945877005.1 Chryseobacterium gleum | reverse complement strand
GAACCACCCTGAGCGAGTAGGTAATACCAATGATTTTGAACTCCATTGTTAGAATGTATTCCTCCTATATCGCTACCGTTTAAGGGTTTCCAATTATTTCCTTTGTAGTTTTTTGGATCTTTGTTGTATTCTGGGTTTTCTAAAGATCTATAGGTTCTACTAACTTCTTCACCGACATGCCAATTCGCTTTGCCTGGTCGTGTGAACCAATCTATCGTTGCTCCAAAAATATCACTAAATGATTCATTAAGTGCTCCTGATTCATTTTCAAGTGTGAGTTTTGCTGTATTTGCTGTTAAGCCATGCGTAATTTCATGCCCAATAATATCTAATGAAACCAGCGGATTGATAGTATCGTTCCCATCGCCATAGTTCATTTGACTACCATCCCAAAAGGCATTAATGAATTTTGTTCCATATCTTAATCGATTAATCAATTTAAATCCTTTGTTATCAATACTGTTTCTGTTGTGGTTTTTTAAGTAATAATCGTAGGTCATTTCTGCTCCCCAGTGTGCATCTATGGCATATTGTTCAATAGTGGTTGTGTCCCAAGTGTTTTTTTTGTTTTCAAATAATTTATTGGTTCTTAAATTATAAGTCTCGATTCCGTTACCACGAGTAGCGTCTTTTAAGGTAAAACCAGTTGCTGAGCTATCAGTAACAATATTTTGCCAATCACTGTATTTACATTTTCCTTTGCCTATCGAACTGAAATTATGAATTTTTTCTTCTGTTTTAACAATTTTACCTGACAAACAACTTACATAAATTTCTTTGTAATCTAAAGGAAGTAAAGAGTATATTGGAAAACTATATGTTAGTTCTAATTCGTCGTTATCAGCAACATTTTTAAAAATATAAGTTAAAGTTCCTTTAGGTCTATTGATTTGAAGTGGGGATCTTTTTTGTGATGAGTTTCGAGAAGTTTCCCAAGCGTATTGAGAAGAAGGGATGGATTGAATTGCTGTTAAATAGGCTTCAGATTCTTTGGTAGTTGTTGTTGATTTAATAATCGCGCTCGTGTATAGGAGACCATTGAAAGAAATCACTTGATTAGCTTTACAATGAACTACAATCATTCCATTTTTTACAGGGATTCCATTAAATAACTGTTGCATTCTGATGTGTTTGAATCCCAGTTCATCTATTTCTTCAGAACTTATAGCCAATTCTAATTTGTAATTAGTTGCGTAATTTTTATTGATCCAGGCATCAAATTCTTCTAATTCTATTTGCGGAGAGAATTGATGAAAAATTTTTTCATTTTTTAATAATGATACCTGACAGAAAATTGAACTACTACAAATAGAGAGAAGAAAAATTATTTTTTTCATAATGAAATTTAAAGTGATTTATAAGTTCTTATCCACGAAGGATTTTGAATGTCTTTTAAAAGTTTCCATAGATTTTCATCAATGATAAAACTAGCATCTAAATTTGTGACTCCGTAATTTTTAAATAAAAATTCTGCTTGTTTTTCTGAAGGTTGGTAATTGTTTTTGCTCCAGCCAGTTTCGCTACTCGTGCTAAACGGAAACGAAGCATAACGAACTTTCCAGAGTGAGTCTAATGGCAAACAAAATGCAATTTCTCGATAAGTAGCATCGTCTTTAATTGTTCCACAAGAAAGATTTTTTTCTTTGAAAAAATCAATGCGAGAAGGATTATAAATACTTGGCCAACTTCCTGATGCAAAACGAACAAATTCCTCTTTAGAAAGCGATTTTTGTTTGTTTAAAGACTTACCATCATTTATAAATGCATACAAAGTAAAAAGTTGTCCAGAAGATTGTAAAGAAATTTTAGCTGCAAAAACTCCTTTTGGAAAAGGTGCATTTGTAACAGATAAGTTTAAGTACCCAAAAGATAAAGTCAAAATAAGAAATGTGTAAGTAGACTTCATTGTTTTTGTATCTTTTAATAAAAATAAAAAATAATCTTATTATGAGTTACCTTTTTCTAAATAAAAAAAAGACGATAACAGAAAAAACGGCAATAAATGATAAAATACACATTAACTTCTTAACGAGGAAAATAAGAACCAAAAAAGTCGGAATCGAGATAAAAAATAATAAATGGTATTTACCCTGATGATGATTCTTGTTATTCAAAATAAGTTATTTTTTCAGGTGTGACACAAAAATCTAGAGGAATATCTAATTCGTTAGTGTCTTCAATTTTTTTAATTATGTCAAAAAAATGCAATCCAATTTTTACGGTTTTAGGTAAACACGACTTGAAAAAAGTATCATAGACACCTTTTCCATAACCAACTCTCATTCCTCTTTGATCAATTGCGAGTAATGGAGTTAGTACATAATCAATATTTTCAGTTGCTATTATTTGTCCCTTTTCAGGTTCTTGAATACCAAATTTAGAAGTGATAAATCTTGTACTAGTCGGTTCGTATAGGTAATGCGACAACTGATTTGTTTCGTGATTCCATTTTGGTATGGCTAATTTAAAATTAGCAGCTAAACTGAAAAGGATGGTAGTATTAATTTCTCTTTTAGCAATAATTGGAAGAAAAACACTGATTGTTTTATCTTTTAAGTCAAAATTTTCTGTAAAATTTTTGATAATATTCAAAGATAGATTGTTTAAATCTTCTTCAGTTAATTGATTTCGAAGATTTTGATAGAATAGTCTAGCTTCATTTTTTTTCATATTCAACTTGATCTATCAGAGTACAAATTAGCAAATATTAAAACTTAGGTAAGAAAGAAGTTGCTGAATTTGACATCTCTTTTTCGTTGATTTCGTTTGCTTGCTCTAAAGCTCTGTCAAGTGCAATTGAAATAAAGTCTTCTAAATCTTCTTTCTCAATGTCTTTCAATGAGGCATTGATTTCTAATGATTTCAATTTTCTATTACCATTTAATTCGATACGAACTAATCCACCTGCTGCTTCTCCAACTACAGAAAGGGTTTCCAATTTATTTTTGCTCAACTCAACTGCTTCTTGCATTTTTTTGAACATCTCATTATTCATGTCAAACATAATTTTTTAATTTAGGTTTATTTAGGTGCAATTTTGTAAAGGTAAATCCCAAGAATACCAAAAAGTATATTTGGAATCCATACCGCAATTAATGGAGGGAATCCAATATTTAGTGCTGCCACATTGGTTACTTTCATTGCGAAAATATAAATAAATACAAAACCCAGTCCAATTGCAATATTTACGCCAATGCCCCCTCGTTTTTTTCTACTTGAAACAGCAATTCCAATCAATGTTAGAACATACGTTGCAAATGGAAGTGAAATTCTTTCATATAAGGTAAGTTTAAATCGAGGTACATTAGTGGAGCCTTTTTTTTCTTCGTGTTCAATGAATTTTTTCAACTGACTTTGTGACATCGTTTCAGAGGTTTCGTCTCTCATAGCAATGTCTTTAATCGTAAACTTAAATTCGGTTGTAAATTCTTTGCCAGCGGTTAAATGATCATTTGTAGTGCCAAATGTTCTAATGTAGTAATTGTTTAACACCCATTTCTTGGAGTTTTTGATGTTTTTTGCTGAATTAGCTCTTATAAATTTGTAGGGTGTGTTGTTGTCAGTCCATTCCTCAATAGTTATGTTATAAACCAAGTTATCATCACTGTTATAAGAAGAAAAGTAAACGTATTTACCCGGTTCAATTTCAGCGTGATAATTCTCTACTAGTAACCGAGATCTATAATATTTTTCTTCAAAATTAAAACGTATTCTATTAGAAATTGGAAGTAAATAATTATTAATGAATAATGAAAGAATCATCAAAATAGTAGCACTTATCATATAAGGACGTACAATACGTATGAATGGACGACCACTATACAATAAAGGAATGATTTCTGAGTCTTGGGCTAATTTTGCAGTAAACCAAATAACAGAAATAAAAACAATTAAAGATGAAAATGTATTGCCATAATAGATCAAGAAATTTAAGTAATACTCTACAAAAATGGCTTTGATTGGAGCTTTATTCTCAATGAATTCACCTAATCTAGAAGAAATATCGAATACCATAGATAACAACATAATGATACCCAACATAAAAAAGTAGGTGCTCAAGAATTTTTTAATGATGTATTTATCTATGATGGTTAACATTATAATCTTCTGCTCAATTTAGGGATTTGTAAATTTTTCCATTCTGTAAATGTTCCTGCTAATATATGTTTTCTAGCAGTAGTAACTAACTCTATGTAAAATCCAAGGTTATGGAGAGTAGCAATTTGAATTCCAAGATTTTCTTTTGTTTTTATTAAATGTCTTAAATAAGCTTTACTGTAGGTTTGGTCTACATAAGAAGTTCCATTTGAATCAATTGGACTAAAATCTTTTGTCCATTTTTCATTTTTTATATTTATTGTGCCTTCTGAAGTGAAAAGAAGTCCATGTCTAGCGTTTCTTGATGGCATTACGCAATCAAACATATCTACACCCATTGAAATACATTCTAGTAAATTTACAGGAGTGCCCACACCCATTAAATAGCGTGCTTTACTTTGTGGTAGAATAGAACATACCAAATCAGTATATTTATAGAGTTCTTCATCAGGTTCTCCTACTGAAAGACCTCCAATCGCGTTTCCAATAGCATCGTATGATGCGATTGTTTCAGCAGATTCTTTTCGTAAATCCATGTATGTACTGCCTTGAACGATAGGGAATAGCGATTGTTCGTATCCGTATAAAGGATTTGTTTTATCCATAGCTTCAAAACATCTTTTTAACCAACGATGGGTCATGTGCATCGAATTTTTAGCATATGTATAATCGCAAGGATAGGGAGTACATTCGTCAAACGCCATTATGATGTCACCTCCAATAACTCGTTGAATTTCAATTGCTTTCTCGGGTGTGAATAGGTGATAGCTCCCGTCAATATGCGATTGAAAATTCACACCTTCTTCTTTGATTTTTCGAGTGCCAGATAAAGAATAGACTTGATAACCACCACTGTCCGTTAAGATCGGTTTATCCCAATTTATAAATTGATGAAGACCACCAGCATTTTGAAGAACATCAAGACCAGGACGAAGATAAAGATGGTAAGTATTGCCTAAAATGATTTGTGCTTTAACATCAGTTTTTAATTCGTGTTGGTGTACCCCTTTAACCGTTCCTGCGGTTCCAACAGGCATAAAAATTGGTGTTTCAATTTTCCCATGATCTGTTGTTAAAGTTCCAGCCCTAGCTTTTGATTTTGTATCAGTATGATGAAGTTCAAAATTCATATATTTGCTAAAATTTATATTTTACAAATATAGTGCTATTTAGATTATCCGTGTTTTCAATTATAATATCCTTTTTTTCATGACAATTTTACCTGAATTTGATTTCTCCATTCCATTAATTGTATTCTTATTTTTTGTTTTTTTTATAATAGTACAATTGACGTATCTATTTTTTATTTACATGCGCTTTGCTGTATATAACAAAAAAATGGAGCAGGTAAATAATGATTTTACACCCCCAGTATCTATTATTATCGCAGCAAGGAATGAATCCGATAATTTATTTCAAAATTTACCAACGATACTTTCGCAAGATTATCCAGATTTTGAAGTTATCGTGGTGAACCATCAATCGATAGACGAATCATATAATGTATTAAATGCTTTAAAATTAAGCTATAATAATTTAAAAATCATTGAAGTTGAGCGAAGTAAGCATTTAGGGAATGGAAAAAAATTACCATTAACTTTAGGTATTAAATCAGCAACTTCGGATTATATGATTTTTACCGATGCGGATTGTTTGCCTGCTTCCAAATTATGGTTGAGAAATATTGTTTCAGGTTTTGGTAGAGGGGGGCAAATCGTAATTGGTCATGGACCTTTTAGAAAAGAAAAAGGTTTTTTAAATAGTATAATTAGATTGGACGCTGTTTTCATTGCGGTAAATTATTTTTCATTTGCGTTGGCAAACATTCCTTACATGGGTGTTGGTAGAAATTTAGCCTACACAAAAAAAGCATTTAATTCTGTAAGTGGATTTAAAACTCATTATTCCATTTCTTCTGGTGACGATGATTTATTTGTACAAGAAGCCTCTATACAAAATAATGTAGTTGTACATATTGATAAAGAAAGTTATTGTTATTCGTCTACCAAACCAACATGGAAAGAATATCTTCAGCAGAAGAGCAGACATTATTCAACTTCCTCCAAATATACCTTTATTAAAAAATCATTGTTAGGAATATATCCCTTGTCTTTATTTATGATGGCCGTTTGTTTCGTTTCTTTGTTGTTTGATTTAGAGTATATGTTAATGTCTTGCATATTAATTGTTGCTTTAACTATTATAAAATGGATTGTTTTAGGAATTTGTTTTACTAAATTAGATGGTAAACGATTTGTCCTTTTTCTTCCATTATTAGAATTATTTTATTATTTGATGATAACATGTATGTATTATTTGTCTGAAAAACCTAAATTATCAAAATGGAGGTAAACGAAAATTTTTCTGAAAAAGCGAAACAAGATCTTGTGCTACTTGAAAAAGCAAAAGAAGGGAATCAAATGGCATTTGCGGAATTGATGGAAAAATATCGTGATTCAATCTATTTTATGATGTTTAAAATGGTGAAGAATGAAGACGATGCAGATGATCTAACGATAGAAGCATTTGGAAAAGCATTTAGTCGTTTGGACCAATATTCTCCTGGGTATGCATTTAGCACATGGTTGTTTAAGATTGCTTCAAATAATTGCATCGATTTTATTCGTAAAAAAAGAATACGTTTAACATCAATGGATCACGGTTATACAAATGACGATGGTGAGTACGTATCGTTCGATGCAAGTGCAGACGGGCATAATCCAGAAGAAGCAATTATTCATTCCCAGAAAGTCGTTTTAATGCGTGAATTAGTAACAAAATTAAAACCTCGTTATAGACAATTGGTTGAATTAAGATATTTTGATGAGTTAAGTTATGAGGAAATTTCTGAACGTTTAGAACTTCCATTAGGAACTGTGAAAGCGCAACTGTTCAGAGCTAGAGATTTTTTAGCGAATATGATTCACAAAACAAAAGATACAATATAAAAAAAAGGAGCTTAATAGCTCCTTTTTACTGATATAGAGTTGGATACTTATTATTTTTTTACAGTTTCAACAACTGTTTTGAACGCTTCAGGATGGTTCATTGCTAAATCTGCAAGAACTTTTCTGTTTAACTCGATTCCACTTTTGTGAAGTGCTCCCATAAATTGAGAGTAGTTTAAACCGTGTTGACGTGCACCAGCGTTGATACGCATAATCCAAAGTGAACGGAAGTTTCTTTTCTTCTGTTTACGTCCTTCATAGGCATAATTTAAACCTTTTTCGACTGCATTTTTAGCAACAGTCCAAACATTCTTTCTTCTTCCAAAGTAACCTTTGGCTAACTTCAATACCGCTTTTCTTCGAGCTCTTGAAGCAACATGATTTACCGATCTTGGCATATTAATTTAGTTTTTTAACAATAAGTGCATCTCTATTTCAGATGGCTTTGTACTCATTATTGGGTTAAACAATCGAACCTGTATGAACTATTTCATACATAATTGCAATTTGATATTTGATTCATCAGCAGTATGAACTAAACCTGCATGAGTCAAATTTCTCTTTTGCTTTTTTGTTTTCTTCGTAAGAATGTGGCTTTTAAAAGCGTGTTTTCTCTTGATTTTACCACTTCCAGTGATTGTGAATCTCTTCTTTGCACTGGATTTAGTTTTCATTTTTGGCATCTTTCTACTTTTTTAAGTTACCTCTATATCAGATCTTTATTTTCCTTTTTTAGGGTTAATCATGATAATCATTTTCTTCCCTTCTAACTTTGGCATTGATTCAAGCACACCAACTTCTCCTAGTTCTTGAACAAAACGTAATAAAAGAATCTCTCCGCGATCTTTGAATACAATTGTTCTACCCCTAAAGAAAACGAATGCTTTAACTTTACAACCTTCTTCTAAGAATTTTTTAGCATGCACAAGCTTAAATTGAAAGTCGTGTTCATCAGTATTGGGACCAAAACGAATTTCTTTTAAAACTACCTTTGATTGTTTTGCTTTAAGTTCTTTTTGTTTTCTTTTTTGATTGTATAAGAACTTGCTATAATCCATTATTTTACAAACAGGAGGTACTGCATTCGGAGATATTTCAACTAAATCCAATTCTTGTTCTTCAGCTAGTTTTATTGCATCAGAAGTAGACATTACTTTAGGTTCCTCACCATCTAATACAACACGTACTTCACGCGCATGAATTTTTTCATTTATCTTGTGTTGCGCATTATCCTGTACGGATGTGTTTCTTCTTGGTTCTTTTCTCATTCAGTTAATAAAGCATTAGTTGCTAATTCATTATTTATTGTATCTTCTAATAATTTTGCAAATTCATCAATTTTCATTGTTCCAACATCTCCAATACTTCTTTGTCGAACTGAAACGGTTTCATTTTCAGCTTCTTTTTCGCCAATAATTAGCATAAAAGGTGTTTTTCTAAGTTCAGATTCACGAATTTTCTTGCCAATTTTTTCATTTCGTTCATCAACGAAAGCGCGAATATCGTAATTATTTAACAATTTATGAATTTTTTCTGCAAACTCATTGTATTTATCACTTATAGGAAGGATTGCAACTTGCTCTGAAGTTAACCATAGTGGGAAATCACCCGCGCAATGTTCTAATAAAACTGCAACAAATCGCTCCATAGATCCAAAAGGAGCGCGATGAATCATTACCGGTCGATGTTTTGCATTGTCACTTCCTGTATATTCTAATTCGAATCTTTCAGGTAAATTATAGTCTACTTGAATTGTTCCAAGCTGCCATTCTCTTCCAAGAGCATCCTCAACCATAAAGTCAAGTTTTGGACCATAGAATGCAGCTTCTCCATATTCTACAGTTGTATTTAAATTTTTCTCGGCTGCAGCTTCGATAATAGCGTTTTCGGCTTTAGTCCAATTTTCGTCGCTTCCAATGTATTTACTTGGGTTTTCAGTATCTCTTAATGAAATTTGAGCTTTAAAATTGTCAAATTTTAGAGTTTTGAAAATGTAAAGTACTAAATCAATCACTTTTTTAAATTCGTCTTTGACTTGGTCTTGGGTACAAAAAATATGTGCGTCATCTTGTGTGAAGCCTCTTACCCTGGTTAAACCATGTAATTCACCACTTTGTTCGTACCGGTATACTGTTCCGAATTCAGCAAACCTAGCAGGCAAATCTTTGTAAGATCTTGGTTTAGATTTGAAAATTTCACAATGGTGGGGACAATTCATTGGCTTCAATAAAAATTCTTCTTTTGCGTCAGGAGTTTTTATTGGTTGAAATGAATCTGCACCATATTTTTCATAATGACCAGAGCAAATGTATAATTCTTTACTTCCGATGTGTGGAGTAATTACTTGATCGTAACCAGAATTCCTTTGTGCTTTTTTTAAAAAATTTTCTAATCTTTCTCTTAAAGCTGCACCTTTAGGTAACCACAAAGGTAAGCCCTGTCCAACTCGTTGAGAAAAAGTAAATAATTCTAATTCTTTACCTAATTTTCGGTGATCTCTTCGTTTCGCTTCTTCTAATTTTTCAAGATGTTCTGTTAATTCAGCTTGTTTAGGAAAAGTAATACCATAAATCCGTGTAAGTTGTTTGTTTTTTTCGTCACCTCTCCAATATGCTCCTGCAATTGCAGTTAATTTAATTGCCTTGATGGGAGATGTGTCAGGTAAATGAGGTCCTCTACATAAATCTGTGAAATTACCTTGTGTGTAGAAAGTAATGGATCCGTCTTGGAGATTTTCTAATAACTCAAGTTTGTATGGGTCATTCTTTTCTTGAAAATAGGATATTGCATCAGATTTTGAAATTTCTTTTCGAACAAAAGCCAATTTTTGTTTGGCTAATTCTTTCATCTTGTTCTCTATTTTTACTAAATCTTCCTCTTTAATGGTGTATTCCATAAAATCAACATCGTAGTAAAATCCATTTGCTACTGGTGGACCTATAGCTAATTTTATTCCTGGGTAATAAAATTCAAGTGCTTCAGCCATTAAGTGTGCTGAGGAGTGCCACATAGTGGATTTGCCTTCAGAGTCATTCCAAGTCAATAAACTAAGTGTACAATCTTCAATAATTGGACGATTAGCATCAATAACTTCGTTGTTAACTTTTGCAGCAAGTACATTTCTTGCTAAACCTTCTGAAATGCTCAAAGCTACTTCTAGAGAAGTGGTACCGATTGAGTATTCTCTAACTGTGCTATCTGGAAGGGTAACTTTTATCATTATTTAATATTTTTGTAGACAAATATACTTTATTCAATGAATTATTAAAAATATGAAGCCCATAAAGTAGATATATTTTTTTTCGATTGGATTTAATAACTTTTTTACAAATGAAATTTTTTCTTTATCCTGTTTTTTGGGTTTTTACAATGGTTTCTTGTGGGATAATTTGCTCATCTCTCGATGAAAATAATATTCTTTTCTTTACTTTGATAGGAGTTAGCTTGATTCAACTTTTTTTTATAATTCTTTTTTTAGTGAATAAGAAATCTATAAATAGAATGCTTCAAAGTTGCGTGATTTTAGTTCTTTTCTTTTCTTGTGGTTATTTCTTGAATTTCTTACATATTAATAATCTTGGTTATCACACAAAAATTCATGAACATCGAGGAATTAAATTTACGGGTAAGGTAGATGAGTGTAATTATTCAATTTCTGGCTATGCTAAAGTAGTGTTGGAAGTAAATTCTTACATTGAAAACAATCAGTTTAAGTCTTTGAATTCTAAATTGTTTTTGATTATAAATGATCCGAATCAAACTATTAGCCAAGGAGAGAATATCGTTGTTTTTACAGAGTTAGAAAAAATCAAATCGGATGAAACACCGGGCGCTTTTGATGTGAAAAATTATTGGAATAGAAAAGGGATTCAATATATGGGATTTGTTCAAAATGAAAACTTTAAGAAAATTAATAAAATCAGTTTCTTGAATATAACTCAGCTATTAAATTCTTTCAGAAGCAAGTTATTGTCTGCGTTAGAAAATGATCTCTCAGGACAAGCTGCTTCGCTTGCAAAAGGATTTTTATTAGGAGATCGATCTGATATTGATTCGCAAATGCTTTCAAAATTCAGCTCTACTGGTGCAATGCATATCTTAGCTGTTTCCGGATTACATATTGGTATTTTAGTTCAATTGTTAACAAAGTGTTTGAGTCTTTTTTCAAGGTTTATTTCTAAATATCAAGCAGTAATTTTCGCGCTAATTTTAGTTTGGATTTATGCTGCCTTGACTGGACTGTCTGCTTCTGTAGTAAGATCGGTGGTGATGTTCACTATTTTATCGTTATCAACCTTAACAGGTAGGAGATATATTGATATCAATAGTTTGTTTTTTTCAGCAATTCTTATTTTGCTATGGAATCCTAGTTTTTTATACGACGTGGGGTTCCAACTTTCATATGCTGCTCTATTCGGAATATTTATTCTATATCCAGAACTTGTTAAATTAATTACATTCAAAAATAAGTGGGTAATGACGGCTTACGAAGGTACAATGGTTGGAATTGCAGCACAAATTACAACGCTCCCGTTAACGCTATATTATTTTCATCAATTTCCGAATTATTTTATTGTAACAAATTTAGCCTTGATGGCTTTTTCTTTTGTTATATTGTTGGTTGGCTGTGTTTTATTTGTGTTTTATTGGGTTGTTCCATTGAAAATTTTCTTGTCGTATATTTTACAAAAAGTTTTTTTATTCATGATTTTTATCATCACTAAAATTAGTGCACTGCCTTACGCAGTAGCTTCTGGTTTTGAATTAAACTGGGTACAAGTGATCGTTTTATATTTGATTATAATTGCATTAATTTATTTTTATGCGAATAAAAACAATCGTCTTTTTAATGGGGTTCTTTTTCTTTCATTTTTTCAGTTTAGTAGTTTATTTTATTCAAGATATCAAAATCTTGTAAGTGAAAAGCTATTTATACTGCCAGGTAAACAACCACTTTCTGTCGTGCGACATAATTCGATGAATTACTTTATTTATGCAAGAAATTCTGGTGGAAATGTTCCAAATAAAATCAAGAAGATTGCTCAAAATTTTTCAAGTGTTTATCCTGGTAAATCAGAATTTTATAATTTATATGACTTGGAAAAAGTAGCGTCTATAAATACTTCATTTCCTTTAGAGATTAAAAATAATTACAATTTTATTCAATTACAACTTCGAAATAAAACAGTTCGAATGTATAAATCTGACCGATCTAAAAACACATCAAATTCATTAAATAATTTTAAGTCTTTTTATTATCCGTTGAATAGTTTAAAAGAGTTAAATTTTAGATTAAAATAAATTTAGTTTCGACTATTTGTTTTTGTAATTTTGTTCTCAAATAAAAAAAATAGTTATGATCAAAAACTTTAGTTTATTCGTTGTTTTTATAATTGTTAGCGTCTTCACATTTTCTCAAAAACTCCCTAAAATGGAGTGGGCAGGAGCGCTATCAAGTGCTTCGAACGATTCAATTTCTTTTTTACAATTGGATCAAGAAGGGAATGTTTACATGTCAGGTAATTTTGAAAGTGAATTAGATTTAAATGTAGATACATTAAAATACAACATCAAAAAGAGTCAGGGACTTCAAGATATTTACATCACAAAAACCAATGTATTTGGTAATCAAGCTTGGGCAAAAGCTTTTGGTGGAACAGGCTTGGATTCAATTGTGGGTTTATCTGTAACAAATGAAAAAGTTTATGTACTTGGTTACTTTGAAAAAGAAGTTGACTTTGGTGTAAAAAAAATAACCAGTACAGGTAAGTTTGCCTATTTTATTGCTACACTTGATTTGAGAGGGAATGTTCTCGATGTTAAAACCATTCAAGCAGATAATAATAGAGTTTATACATTTGGTAAAGTAGTAAATGATATTCTTTATTTTACAGGAATTACAACAGATGGAGCTGTTTTTGTAGAAAGAAGAAATGTGGATGGTGAGCTGGTGTGGTTGAAACAAGTTGGTGGGAATGAAACAATTCAATTGGTGACAATGACCAATGATGAGCAAGCTAATATCTATGTTGCAGGTAATTTTTTGGGCGCAAATGTTGATTTTGATCCAAGTGCTGCAGAAGTAAAATTGTCTTCGTCTTTAGAGTATCAAGATGGGTTTTTAATGAAGATTAGCTCCAATGGTGATTTTGTTTGGGTTAAACAAATTGATGGTATTAAAAACGATTTTATTACAGCATTGGTTGTAAGAGCAAATGATATTATTGTATCTGGAAGATTTGAAGAACGTATTAAATTTGGTCCAACTTCAATGTTGTCAAAAGGTACTGCTGATTTTTTTGTTGCTCAATATAATTTAAGTGGTGATTTAATGTGGGCGAGACAATTTGGAGGTAACAAGCAAAGTGATGACGCGAAATCAATTGTGATTGATCGTTATAGAAATGTGTATATAACGGGTATTTTTATTGGTGAAGGTTTTGAAATTGGTAACGGTACAGTAGCTGATAAATCAGTATTAAATGTAAATGGTAAAACTTCTAGAGATGCTTTTTTAATCCGAATAGATTCTCTAGGTACTACGAAGTATACTACTCGTTTTGGTGGTAGTGGAAAAGATTTCGGTGCGGCATTGGCAATCGACACGAATGACAATGTGGTTGTATGTGGTTTGTTTGAGTCTAATTATGGGTTTGAAAATCCAAAGTTAGAGGGGAAAGGATTAAGAGATGTATTTGTGATCAAAAATTTAGTTACTCCATATAAAACGTTTATTACAAAATTCAACAATGAAACTATTGAAAAAGAAGATGATTATTGGTTAGAAATTATGGTGAATGATATTGGAGAATACCCTTGGGCGGTAGAAAACTACATTGAGACAAATGTAAAAGGAACCTTAGGAGATACTAATACAAAATACATTGTTTTGAAACAGGGGCAAGCCGATTATGCAGCAAATATTTGTGATATCTTCTCTGGAAATGGAAAAAAAGATTGGTTTTTACCTTCAGAGAAGGAAATGAAAAAAGTGTTTAGTGCGAAAGATTCAATCGGTGGATTTAAGTTGAATAAAAACTATTGGACTTCCAATGAAACAGATTTGACAACTGCAGTTTCTAAGTCATTTACAGATGGAAGTGTAACAAGTATCAATAAGTTTGATTCTTTACATGTTCGTTTAGTTCGAAGACAAATAGATGAACCTGCTTCATATGAAACATTTGTGATGCCTGGTTTAAAATTGTATCCGAATCCCTTAAAATCAATTCTTACGATTGAATGGCAAGCAAACAATGATAAAGTTCGAATTGAAATTTTGAATATGGAAGGGAAAATTGTTTGTTCAGAGTTGGTAATTGGTAATTCTGAAGTGAGTTTTGATTTGAGTCAATATCCTAATGGAGTTTACAATGTTTCAATTCAAACTTCTAAAGGAAGTGTTCATAAAAGAGTTGTAAAGTTAGATTAAGAATCTTTCATTTTCATTTATTACTTAGAAGGTGTTTCTACTCAATAGAAGCACCTTTTGTTTTTTAAATCATTTTACTGCATTAACTAAAGTAAAATTTTTAGTTAAATTTTCAAATGCTAACGATTGTTAATTAGTGTTTTCAACTAATTAACGTTTAAAAGTATTGAAAAATCAAGCAAATTAGATTCCTTTCTAATATAATTTTGAAGGTTGCTTAAATCAATTTAGAATGTCTGAAAATCAGTATACAGAAGATAATATTCGATCGTTAGATTGGAAAGAGCATATTCGATTACGTCCAGGGATGTATATCGGTAAACTTGGAGATGGCGCAGCTGCAGATGATGGTATTTATATTCTCGTTAAGGAAGTCGTGGATAACTGTATCGACGAATTTGTAATGGGAAACGGGAAACGCATTGATATAAAAGTTAAGGACGGAAAAGTCACAGTTCGTGATTACGGTCGAGGAATTCCACTTGGTAAAGTTGTAGAAGTTGTTTCTAAAATGAATACCGGAGGAAAATATGATTCTAAAGCATTTAAAAAATCAGTTGGACTGAATGGTGTCGGTACGAAGGCGGTAAATGCTTTGAGTTCTAAGTTCATGCTCTATGCTGTGAGAGATGGCAAAAGAAAAGAAGCTACTTTTGTGCGAGGGGAGTTAGCCGAAGAGAAAGAAGTTGTGGCAACGGAGGAACAAAATGGTACCTATGTTGAGTTTTGGCCAGACGAACAAATATTTAAAAAATATAATTTCAAAGCACCTTACTTAATTAAGATGTTTTGGAATTATTGTTACTTAAATAGAGGTTTAGCTATTTATTACAACGGAGATAAGTACCAATCTAAAGATGGATTAAAAGATCTTTTGGATGACAATATGGATGGGGATCCTTTGTATCCAATCATTCATCTAGAAGGAGACGACATAGAAGTTGCATTTACACATGGGAAAACTTATGGTGAAGATTACTATTCATTTGTAAATGGGCAACATACAACACAGGGAGGTACTCATCAAAGTGCTTTCCGTGAATCGATTGCAAAAGTTATTCGAGATTTTTACAATAAAAATTACGATGCTTCAGATATCCGACAATCAATCGTAGCAGCTATTGCAGTCAAAGTGGTAGAACCTGTTTTTGAATCACAAACTAAAACAAAATTAGGATCACAAGAGATTGAGCCTGGAGGACAATCAATGCGTTCGTTTATTAATGATTTCTTAAAAGATAAATTAGACAATTATTTACATCGAAATCCACAAATAGCAGAGACAATTGAGAAAAAAATCAAGCAGTCTGAAAGAGAACGAAAAGAATTATCTGGTATCCGAAAATTAGCACGTGATAGGGCTAAAAAGTCTAGTTTACATAATAAAAAATTGAGAGATTGTCGCATTCATTTTCCTGATTTGAAAGATGAAAGAAGAGAGCAAACTACTTTATTTATAACTGAGGGGGACTCTGCAAGTGGTTCGATTACAAAATCGAGAGATGTGAATACACAAGCAGTTTTTTCATTGAGAGGAAAACCGTTAAATTGTTTTGGTTTAACGAAAAAAGTGGTATACGAAAATGAAGAGTTCAATCTTATTCAAGCGGCCTTGGATATTGAAGAGGACATGGATAATTTAAGGTATAACAAAATTGTTATAGCTACTGATGCGGATGTCGATGGGATGCATATTCGATTGTTATTGTTGACATTTTTCCTTCGATTTTTCCCGGATTTGGTCAAACGTAATCATGTCTATGTGCTCCAAACCCCTTTGTTTCGAGTTAGAAATAAGAAAAAAACGATTTATTGTTATTCCGAGGAAGAACGTAGAAATGCCATAAATGAGTTAGGAAAGAATCCTGAAATTACCCGATTTAAAGGATTAGGTGAGATATCTCCCGATGAATTCAAACATTTCATTGGAGAAGATATTCGTTTAGAACCAGTTATTCTTTCAAAAGAAGCATCGATTGATGAGATTTTATCGTATTACATGGGTAAAAACACACCGGAGCGTCAAGATTTTATTATCGATAATTTACGCGTTGAAAAAGATTTAGAAGAAGAAATTGCAAAAGATAAATTGCAAGGTACTGATGAAACAGAAGAAATTGCATCTTAATTATGGCAGAAGACGAAATTGAAGATTTAAATGCAAGTAACAAAGAGGAATTTAATCCCTTTGAAAAGGCGAAAGTGGATGATAAAATTATTCCTCTAAATGGATTGTATGAAAATTGGTTTTTAGATTACGCTTCTTATGTAATCTTAGAACGTGCAGTCCCAGCATTATTTGATGGATTAAAACCTGTACAACGACGAATTTTACATTCAATGAAAGAATTGGATGATGGTCGTTACAATAAGGTAGCTAATATTATTGGGAATACGATGAAGTATCATCCGCATGGGGATGCTTCTATTGGAGATGCTTTAGTTCAGTTAGGACAAAAAGATATTTTGATAGATTGTCAAGGGAACTGGGGGAATACCTTGACAGGGGATGGTGCAGCAGCAGCCAGATATATTGAAGCGCGATTATCCAAATTTGCAAATCATGTAGTTTTTAATTCAAAGACGACAAATTGGTTAGCGAGTTATGATGGTCGTAACAAGGAGCCACAACAACTTCCTGTTAAGTTTCCGTTGTTATTAGCTCAAGGTACTGAAGGTATTGCAGTTGGGATGGCATGTAAGATATTACCACACAATTTTATTGAATTGATTGATCAATCTATCAATCATTTGAGAGGTAAAAAAGTTGAAATATTTCCTGATTTTCTAACAGGAGGTATGGCGGATTTCAGCAATTACAATGATGGTTTAAGGGGAGGTAAAGTTCGTGTTCGTGCGAAAATTAAAAAATTTGACAACAAAACTTTAGTTGTAACAGAAATACCTTTCGGAACAAATACGGGTTCTTTGATAGAATCAATTATTAAAGCGAATGACAAAGGGAAAATTAAAGTTCGGAAAATTGAAGATAATACCTCTGCAAATGCGGAGATAATTATTCATCTTGCTCCCGGAGTATCTCCAGATAAAACATTAGATGCTTTGTATGCATTTACAGATTGTGAAGTTTCAATTTCTCCGAATGCTTCAATCATTGACGTAGATAAACCACGTTTCATTGGTGTTAGTGAGATTTTAAGAGTGAATACGGATAATACAGTTCAATTATTGAAATGGGAGCTTGAAATTCGTTTGCTTGAATTGATGCAAGCATGGCATTTCTCCACATTGGAAAAAATATTCATTCAAGAAGAAATGTATATTGATTTCAAACATTACGCAGATCGAGATAGTTTATATGCTTATTTATTTAAGCGTTTTGAACCATTTAAGGAGCGATTCATGCGTGAAATTGTTGCGGAAGATTTATTACGACTGACTCAAATTCAAATGATTCGAATTACTCGTTTTGATAGTGATAAAGCGGATGAAGCGATAGTGAAATTAGAGGAGGAAATGGCTACGGTAAAAGATAAATTAGCCCATTTGACGGAGTATGCGATTGAATATTATAAGGATTTAAAAAAGCGTTTTGGCGAAGGTCGCGAACGAAAAACTGAAATTAAGATTTTTGATACAATTGCTGCATCAAAAGTAATCATCGCTAATCGTAAATTATATGTAGATGTTGAGGAAGGATTCATCGGGTGGGGACTGAAAAAAACAGAAGCTGTCAACGATTGTTCTGAAATTGATGATATTATAGTTTTTTTTAGTACAGGGAAAATGATGATTACTAAGATTTCAGATAAGAAATTTGTTGGTAAAGAAATTATACATGCAGATGTATGGAAAAGAGGCGATACACGTACAATTTACCATATGATGTATCAAGATGGAATAGGTGGTCCAACGATGATGAAGCGTTTCTATGTCAATTCAATTACAAGAGATACGGAATACGATTTAACCAGAGGAACAAAAGGAAGTAAATTGCTTTATTTTTCTGTACATCCGAATGGTGAAAAAGAAATTGTTACTGTCATGCTGCGTCCTCGTCCTCATTTGAAACGTTTGCGTTTTGACATTGATTTTGGGGATATGATCATTAAATCTCGTTCGTCTGCAGGAAATAGGGTTACGAAAGAAATTGTACAAAAAATCATCCAAAAAGAAGTAGGTGGTTCTACACTTGCTGCACGTAAAATTTGGTATGACACAATAGTTGGCCGTTTGAATGATGAAGGAAGAGGTAAGTTTTTAGGTTCATTCAAGGGTTCTGATAGGATTTTAACCTTGTATAAATCGGGTGAATATCGGTTGTCTAGTTTTGATTTAGCAAATCACTTTGACGAAGATATGATTCACATTGAAAAATGGGTTCCGCGACGTCCAATTTCTACCGTATATTTCGATGCAGACAAAGAAATGCCTTATGTAAAACGTTTTTTATGCGAAATCACCTCAGATAAAAAAGTTCTATTTATATCAGAAACAGAGGGTTCTTATATGGATTTAGTGTCTACCTCGTTCCGTCCGGAAGTACGTGTCATCTACAATAAATTATTAAAGGAAACAAAAAATTTACCAGATAATATCATTAATATCACCGATTTAATTGATGTAAAAGGATTAAAAGCTCAGGGAAATCAAGTGACAAAATTGAGGGTGAAAGAGATTAC
>CAMCQL010000015.1 GCA_945877005.1 Chryseobacterium gleum | reverse complement strand
CATCATTTTATTTATATCAATCGAAATAAGCAAAAGCTTGAACATATTGAGGAGCTACCCAACTTTGATTTAATTATTTGAGTTTTTTTCGATGTTCTTTAATTGAATTAAAAATCCAATCGTAATTGTACATCATGTGACTGTCCTTAAAATTTTTTGGTGTATAATTTTCAGGGAAAAAAATCCTTCCTCCTTTTTTACCAACTATTTGTTCCAACCCTTTCACTTGAACTTGAGGAGCAATACCATCTTGCATCCAAATAGGATCAAATGTTGGTTGATCTAAATCGCTACCGATTTGCCAAACCTCCTCAAAATTAGACCACTGATACCCTTCAACACTTGCGTTTTCAGGAGCTAAAATAAAACATTTTCCAAGAACAACTTCTGACTTAAGTTCTTCCAATAAACCTAGCATATATGCATATCCCATACTATGACAAATTAAATCAATCGTGTCTTTTACACCAATACTGTTTAAATTAGATAAAAAATTTAGACGAACCACTTTACCTGAAATCCTCCCTAAAGTTTTTCTTTCATAAAACCCAGGAACATTGGGAGTAAGATTAAACCGTAGTTTTTTATCTTTGGCATACCCCTTAAAAAGAAGGTATTGAGTTCTAAAATAACTCCATCCGAATCTTAAAGCAGATCGATGGTTCGTCGTCTTTAAACTCATACTTGCGTCTAAATAATAAACTTTATATTTTAAAAAGGATTGAAAAGTATCATTTACCCTATACCAATAATGGTATTTATCCCATGAGGTTAAGAGATGGTCAGAATGATCATTTTCTTTATGATGTCCTCTGTAACCATTGATCATCAACACATGTCTTTGTGGTTTACGTTGTTCATTCTGATAAAAAGATGCTGTACAATTTACACCCTCATAGGTATAAAGCTCCTCTTTTAATATCCCCCCTAAAGTATCAAAATACCTAACAACATAATAATGAGCTTTAGCAGGTAGAATTTTCCCCTCTAAACAAATAGAATCCATAGACTTTTCAAAGAAAAGTCCCTGTTGATTCTTTTTAAAATAGAGTACTTTTTTATGTTTAAAAGAATGCCAAACAGAGTTACGCTGTATGAATAAAAGATTGATTGGTTGATCAATTAATTCTCTTCTCAACGGAATTTTAACATTGATACTATTGCCTAACGAATCAGTTGAATGGAATTTTGACTTGGTGACAACTTTACTTGGAACCAAATCCGCAAATTGACTCACTAAATTGCTCAATTGCCTGCAAGAAATTTGTGATTTAAAATTATTTTTTTTGAAAACAATCTGAACAGCGAAATTGTGTTTAAAACCTCTTAATACATCACCTTTAATTAAATGACTATTTTCATCTTCATTAAAAAATGTACATGCAACCAATCCATTTGTGAATTTTGGTACAGTATCAGAAAATTGACTATATCCGTGATGAAAAATCAATAAAAAACAGAACGTTCCAAGAACTCGTTGAATCATTGAAATCAATTGTTTAACTCAAAAACTAATTCAGAAATTTTTGATTTATCAAAATAAATTGCCGCAATTTCTTTCAACTCTCGAACAGTTAATTTATCCAAAGCAGCATAAATTTCATGAATGGAATCAATTTGATCGAACAACAACAAGCTTTTACCTAGACCAAGCATGATTCCTGAATTACTATCCAATGATAGTGCTAAATGACCTTTCAATTGTTCTTTAGCTTTTCGAAGTTGAACATCTGAAAGTGCTTGATCATACATTAATTGAATCTCTTTGTAAACTAGCTTAAGGGTCTTGTCTAAATATTTTTGATCTGTACCAAAATAGATTGTCCAAAAACCGATATCAGCATAAGGGGCGTAATTTGCTTCAATGTTGTAAGAATACCCATATTTTTCACGAATAGTCAAAATTAATCGTGAGTTTAAAGCTGGACCTCCTAATACATTTGTAAGTAAAGTCATTCCTCTTCTGTGAGAACTACTATAACCTGGACCTATACCTCCAATAACTGCATGTGCCTGAAAATTTGCTTCTTTGGTTCTTTTTTTAAACGGAATATACCCATCAAAAGGAATTGGTTGAACTTGAGATCCTCTATGAGTTAAACTACTAAAATCTTTTTCCAATACAGAAATTAACTTTTCTAATGGAAGATCTCCAACAAATGAAATCACAATATTTTCTGCGAAGAAAAACCTTTTGGTGTAAGCCAATAAATCAGCTCTATTAAATCCAGAAACAGACTTTTTAGTACCCAAAATATTCGTGCCTAACGGATGATTTTCAAACAATAACGCTTCAAAATCATCGTAAATTTTATCACTTGGTGCATCCAGATATGAATTAATTTCATCTAAAACAATGTCTTTTTCTTTTTGAATCTCTTTCTCAGGGAAATTAGAATTCAAGACAATATCTGCCAACAAGTCAGATGCTCTTTTATAATATTCTTTGGTAAATGAGGCATAAACACAAATTTCTTCTTTGGTTGTATATGCATTTAACTCACCGCCAACAGCATCTAAACGAGACAAAATATGAAATGCTCTTCTTTTTTTAGTCCCTTTAAAAATACAATGTTCCAAAAAGTGAGCAAGACCTTCCTCGTTTGAATCTTCGTATCGAGATCCCGCTAAGATTGTAACTCCCATATGGGCAACCACAGAAGAAGCTTGTAAATAAACCAAACGAATCCCGTTGGTTAATGTAACAATTGTTGGCTCTAACTCAAACATTATGGATTTTTTCGATATGTTTTCCAATCATTAATTGCACTGGTACGTTCAAAAACAATTCTATCGTGCAACCTCGAAGGTCTTCCTTGCCAGAACTCAAATTTTGAAGGATTTAAAACATAGCCCCCCCAATGTGGTGGACGAGGCACTTCATCCTTATATAACTGTGAAAGGTTCTGAAATCGTTGGATCAATTGCTCTCTGTTTGTTAATTGTTGACTTTGGTGAGAAGCCCATGCCCCAAGCTGGCTTTCTCTTGGTCGAGATTTAAAATAAATATCACTTACTTCGGAAGGAACTTTTGAAACAGTACCTTCTATTCTAATTTGACGCTCTAAAGAAGGCCAAAAAAACAAGGCACTACATAATGGGGAACTCTCCAGTTCCTCTCCTTTTTGTGAGGAATAATTTGTAAAAAAAATCATCCCTTTTTCAGTTAATTCTTTGATATATAAAACTCTAGAGCTAGGCTGAAAATTGTGATTAACTGTAGACAACACAAATGCATTTGCCTCAGGTTGTTGAACAGATATGGCTTCTTTAAACCAATCATGAAAAAAAGTAAACGGATTATTTCCTACATGATCTGAAAGTTCACCCTTGTCAAAATTATGGTGATCGTCACGAATACTTTTTAAAAATTCTTCCATTAGCTTGTTTAAGAATTATATTTCTTCACTATTTTCTTCTTCAATTCCCCCTTCAAAATCAGGTGTTTCATCTAATTCTACTAAATCACCCTCTGCCTCCTCTTCCAAATCATCTTCATCAAAATCACTTCCAGCTGCCGAGTAAACTCCCCCTTTAACATTTGAAGTCGAAAATTCATCTTCAACAAAAGGTTTGCGTTCTATTTCTCTATCTAATTCCTCATTGAATGGGAAAATATCAACGATTGGAGACAATACAATTGAAGGAACCTGAAAGTCAACCATTAAAGTCGATAAACTTTCATTAATTCTTTCATATGCATCCTTAACAGTAAAAGCAGAAACTAAAAAGTTTTGAGATACTTTTTTCTTCTTGTCTGTATCTGCATCTTGACTCTCATAGCTTACTTTACATTTAAACCACAAATCACTGTCTTCGTAATGAAAAATATCATGGTATTCTGTTCTCGCAATATTTGTCACAGAAAACTCACCTCTAATAATTGAACCTAACTCTTCATAAATCCTTGCTTCTGCATCTGTGAACGTCATTGCTGCTAATAAATAAGGCTCAGAAACTCTTTTAAAAGCACCATTTTCAAGTTGTTTTGTATATTTTACTTTGACAGTAAACCAATTATTCATAATATAACTTATTTAATGATTAAATATGCAATTAAACTTTTGCATTATTACAAAAATAGAAAATAAGCGCTTTGTTATTTAAAATATTTCCAATCATTCACTCCTATTTGTATTTTTGTTCAAAAAATAAGTACTACCTACTTTATAAATTGAAGATTTTATGAAATTTAAGTCCATTGATAACCCCGCTATTATTTTTTTTCAGCATCTATTAGGAGAGAGATGTATCCTAGATGAAGTAACGAGAAATGAATATGGGAAAGATCAAACAGAAGACTTATTTTTTCTTCCTGCAATTGTATTAAAACCTCAAACTCCAGAAGAGGTTTCTTCAATCATGAGTTATTGCAATAGCAATAACTTTCCTGTTACACCTGCTGGAGCACGCACGGGATTAAGTGGCGGGGCATTACCCGTATTTGGTGGGGTTGTCGTTTCTATGGAAAAATTCAACAATATCATTGAAATAGATGAGAAAAATCATCAAGTAACCGTAGAACCAGGAGTCATCACTCAAGTATTACAAGAAGCTGTAAAAGAAGTTGGACTTTTTTATCCTCCAGACCCGGCAAGTAAAGGAAGTTGTTTTATTGGAGGGAATATATCAGAAAATTCTGGTGGACCAAAAGCAGTAAAATACGGCGTTACAAAAGATTATGTTTTAAACCTAGAAGTTGTTCTTCCCTCTGGAGACATCATTTGGACAGGTGCGAACGTACTTAAAAATGCTACTGGATATAATTTAACACAACTTATCGTTGGTAGTGAAGGCACATTAGGAATTGTAACAAAAATTGTGCTTCGTTTAATTCCGCATCCAACAGAAAATTTATTAATGTTAGTTCCTTTCTTCGATGCAGAAAAAGCATGTGAAGCAGTTGCAGCAATTTTCAGAGCCGGAATTACACCTAGCGGATTAGAATTTATGGAAAGAGATGCCATTCTCTGGACGCAAAAATACGTAAGTGAATACACCTTAGAAATCAAAGAGAATCACCAAGCACATTTGTTAATAGAAGTTGATGGATTCGACACTGAAACACTCTTTAAAGAATGTGAAGCAATTAACGAAGTTTTAGCCAAATTTGAAACGGATGAAATTTTATTTGCTGAAAGTGAAGCCCAAAAAGATCAACTTTGGAAACTTAGAAGAAAAGTAGGAGAAGCTGTTAAATCACATTCTATCTATAAAGAGGAAGATACAGTAGTACCTAGATTTGAACTTCCCAAGTTATTACAAGCGGTGAAAAGAATAGGAAAACACTATGGATTTCAATCCGTTTGTTACGGTCATGCAGGTGATGGGAATTTACATGTAAACATCATTAAAGGCGATTTGTCAGATGAATTTTGGAATACCGAACTCACAAAAGCAATAGGCGAACTATTTGAAGTTGTTGTCAAGCTAGGAGGAACTATTTCTGGAGAACATGGGATTGGATTTGTTCAAAAAAAATATATGCCAATCGCTTTTTCAAAAATACAACTCAATTTAATGAAACAAATAAAAAATGTATTTGATCCAAAAGGTATTTTAAATCCAGGCAAACTATTTGATTAAAAAATAGACTACTACGAAAAATACAATTCACGAAGTAATTACAAAGTTCAAAAGACGCACTATTTAAGACCGTTGCAAAACCCCTAACTCATCGTTGAATCAAAAATTTAACATCCTCATTTACAAAAGTAATTCCGATAGTTATCGGAACCGGTATTAAATTTTTAATCCGTCTCGATTTATAACTTTTGCAACAGTCTTTATTTTTGAATAGTGATCAATTGGTCGATTTGTAAGTTTTCAGTAAGTCTGTTATTCCATCTTTTTAATTGAGAAATCGAAACATTATGACGATCCGCAATTTTACCTAAACAATCTCCCTTTTTCACTTTATAAACAATGCTCTTTGGCTTAACTGGTGTTTTCTTCTTTACAACCACTTTAGCAACCTGAACAGGAGTGATTTTTGATTGTTCGACTTTTTGTTGTTCGACTTTACTCTTCGCATTTATTTCTTCTGCAATTTTTTCCTTCTCATCTTCTTTAATAACTTCTATTTTACTTTCAGACTTCTGAGGAATTAGTGTATCTATTTCTTCAACTAATCCTTTTTCAGTAATGACTTTCTTAGTAATAACTTTAATGTCTGAAGTTGTCTCTTTTTGAGAAATCACTTCTCTAGAAAGAGTTAGCACTTCTGTTTTAGTACTGTTTTCCTCTTTAGTTATTTTTTGTTGAACTTCCAATTTGTCCTTGCTCTCTTTAGTAACTGAAACATCTGTTAAAGGCATAGAATTATCTTTTATTGTCTCTTTGTTAAGTGTTTTAATGAAATTGTTTATGCCACCTTCAGATTGAACATCCGTCTGTTTCGTTAGTAACGCTAATTCTGATTCTGACTGTTTATAATCACTTATATTTATATTTTTATCTACTTCAGAAAGAACAGGTTCTGTAGTTGAAATTAAAGGATTTGAAGCAAAAAAATCAACAGAATTAAACATTTTAAATTGAGAATAATCCAAAACTAATTGTGACGGAATTGAAGGTTTTTCAAATAAATCAATAGAGTTTTGAATTGCATCGTACAATAATTTCCCCTTGACTTTATAGCCAGAATTTGTTAAATGAATCAAATCTTGTCTTGAAAGCCCTTCATTTAACCACATTTTAAGAGAGTTTGATCCACCACTGATCCAATACCAATCCCAAAAACCACATTCTAAGTCTTTAGATACTTTACTTATTAATTTAGAGAATTTCTCAGTCGATTTTATGTTTTTTTGTTTGTAATACAAGTCTTGAGCACTACATAAAATAATAGATGCAAGCGGCGTTGCTACTCGAACCTTTCCTACAACGGCTCTAATTTCCTGCTCTAAAGAAGCCTTAATTGAGTCATCGTATAAAAAATCATTGGTCCCAAAATCTAGAATCACTAAATTCGGATTAATTGATTGAATTTGTTTAGAAAAAAGAGTAAGCGCCAATACACTTCGAAATCTTGCACCACCTACTCCTGATGAATGGTAATTAATTCCGGAATTTTTATCACTTATTAAATCCATACCGTAAAACTGAAAGTACTTTTGGTTTGATCCAGTTTTAGTGATTTTCAAAGTGATTTTTTGCGCAATCGATGGAACATCAACTAACAAAAAAGTAGATTCAGTAGAATCAGAATAAACATTTACTGGTATTTCATTATTATCAGTAATCAATTTTATATCAAAAGCATCTGAAGTTTTATCACAATAAATTTTAATTTTCTTAAAATTAGACGATACTTTTGAATTCAATGTGATTGTAAATGAAGCTGTAGAATCTTCCGTACGTGCAGTCATCCCCATAACTCCCAACGAAAGGGAGGGTGGTAACTTCATCGATTTCGCACTCGTCCACTCTCCTTCATGTTTTGAAGTATAATAAATAGAGGAATATGTTTTCGCTGTTGAGTAGGGGAAAATTAAACCTCTACCAGCCTCACCGTATTTCTTTTGCAATAATTGTCGAGCTTGACCAGTTGGAATTTCAGACTGAATATGAGAATCACCCATATGCAATATCGTTACTTGTTCTTTATCAATTTCTTTTATCGCATTTGAAAAATCTTTCAATGCATTTGAACTATAAAACTGAATTTTATTTATAGATGGTCTGTACCATGGGAATTTAAGTGAATCGACTCCTATCACCTCTTGTGAAAAAACTGTCAAACACGAAGAAATTACAGTTAGAAAAGTAGTTATATAATTTTTCATTTTAATAAATTTCAATTTACATTATTTGTATCAATCAATAAAGGCTCTTGAGTTTTATCCTTCTCATTGTCTTTCTTTTTGAAAACTTTTTTTCGTTTTACAAATGTATTATTTTCAGCAGTATTCTCTAAACTTAAAATGGCTTGTAATCGATTAAGATGAGAAGTAGTATTCGCTGAAAAAATTCCATTTACAATTACAATGTCTGAAATATTGTATTCTTTCACAATGTCTTTAACACTTCGATCCGTATACCTATAATCCATAACAATTACATTTTCATAATTTGCGGTAAAATAAGGAGAAAAAGGATTACCGTAAGAATTTTTTACGATCAAAATTGTTTTATTGTTCTTTATTTCTTTTGATTTCAATTGAATGATCGGCTCATCCCCCCCTAAAAAGACTAAATATGGGTTAATTTCGATTCCCTCTTTTTTGAATACGGATACTTTTTCTGATTCACCGTCTTTAAACCTGATTGCTTTTGATTCAACAGGTGGTATCCAATAGTCTATTCGATCAGGATTTGAAGCCAATCTAAAGTCTTTAGTTTTCAAATAATGGGTACCTAAAAACTTTTCGTTCAAATGTGTTTTTTCCATTTCAGAAAGCTTAATAGGAGCAATTCCTTTTGATTGACAAAAAGCAACATACCCATAATAGGCACCCAAGGCCGTCCAATGGTGATCTGTTCTATAAAAAATATATTCGTCTTTATGTTTTAATAACTCTGCATAAACATTTACTTTCTTTACATCTGATGATAACTTACTCTCTGTTGTTTCAATGTTCTCTTTTTCTATACCGATATACTCTTGGTAATCATTGCTTAAAATGAAGTCAGTAGGTGTTGGTACGATTAAGTTAAATACATTGACCGTGTCTTTAAATAATTGTTGGTAAGAATTAATAATCGTTGCGAACTTATTATTTTGAGGATGGTCATTGGTAAATAATTGAAAAGCTTGTCCATTGATTACCACCATTCCTTTACTATTTTTTGAATCCCCCTCTATTTTTTGAATTTTAGACACCTGTTCCTGTTTCTCTTCAGATTTCAATTGATCAATTGCCTCTACATCGGTATAAAAAGTTTCTTTTTCATTTTCAATTCCTTTTGTAGACTTTAAAAAGAGTGAAATGCCCATAAACATTTTTCGAAATGGAAAATGATCAGCGGAATAACTATCTAAACTATCCATAAAATCTCCCGACTTTATAGCTTCCATTGTAAATTCAGGAAATGGAGCGAGTCTTCTTTTCTCTTCAATGCTCACTTTATCTGAAGGTAAAATAAGGTACAAAACACCTAGAAAAGTCAACGCAGCACAAAAAATGGCCATTTGCCACACACCACTCTCTTGCTTATTTACCTCCCTTTGCTCCATTAAAATCTAAAATATAAAAAAGGATTAAAAGTTTTCCCAACTAACATTGCCGTCGATAAAAACAACAATGTAAGACTAAAAGCTATCGTTAAAACAGGTATACTTTTCGAAATCATTGCAGAATTTGTTCTTCTAACTTTTGAATGGACCCAATGATAAATAGGAAAACACAAAGTAAAAGCTAGAATTAACCAATAGATATGACCTTGAAATACATTTTTAAATTCAGAGGAAACCAAAGAATTATCACTAAAACCAAATAGAATTTGAAAAAACTGTCCCATTCTGTCTAATTCAACAAAGTAGAAAAATACCCAACCTATAATCACAGCACTTAATAAATAAACATGACTCACAAAAGTTGGTAGTTTGTTTAATAATTTATTCAAAAATAATCGTTCAATAAATATTAATAATCCCCAAAAAAGCCCCCAAAAAATAAAATTCCAACTTGCTCCATGCCACAAACCGGTCAATAACCAAACAACAAATAAATTTCTGTATAACTTAGTTTTGTTTCCACCCAAAGGAATATAAATATAATCTCTAAAGAAAGTACCTAAAGAGATATGCCATCTTCTCCAAAAATCTCCTGCAGATTTAGAAATATAGGGGTAATTAAAATTTTCGTGGTAATGGAAACCAACCATTCGCCCTAAACCTATTGCCATATCAGAGTATCCTGAAAAATCGAAATAAATTTGAATCGTAAACATTAAAATACCAAACCAAGCTTCTGCTACACTTAAACTTGAAAGATCACCAACTAAATAGTTTTGAACCAATTCACCAGCAACATTTGCAATACATATTTTTTTAAATAACCCAATACAAAATCTCAAAATTCCCGCACTTAAATCGCTTTTATGAATCATTCGATGGTCAATTTCATGTGCCACATGCGCGTATCTAACAATTGGACCTGCAACTAATTGATGGTAAAGACTTACAAACAGCATGAATTTTAAGAAAGATTTTTGAGCCTTAACCTCTTGTTTATACACATCAACCACGTATGAAATCGTTTGGAATGAATAAAAAGAAATACCGATCGGAAGTGCATAACTTGGCACATCAAAATTTGTACCTAATAACAAATTAACATTCTGAGTAATAAATGAAGCATATTTAAAAGTGGCAAGTAATCCAAGATTAACGACCAATGTTGAAATTAATGGGATTTTTGCAAGAGATGTGTTCCTCCACTTTTCAACTAATAAACCATTGATATAATCAATTAAAGCTGAAAAAATCAACAATGAAATCCAAATTGGTTCTCCCCAAGCATAGAAAATCAAACTCATTACAGTCAGCAACAAGTTTCTGTATAATTTATTCTTCCATGAATAATATAGAATTAAATTCAAAGGAAGAAAAATATACAAAAAAGTTAAGCTTGCAAAAACCATAATTAAATTGGGAATAAAAAATCAAGCAATTTATTGAGCAAAATTAAGAAATATAATTTATTGAGTAAAAAAGTGCTTTTCAATGCATGGATGCTTTTGATAATTATCAGGCATATCCAACCAATTTATAAACCAACAGCCCGATTAATTCATGTAAGAAAGCAACCCAATTCATTAAAGTTTCTTCATTTGGTATAATTGACTGAGAGGGCATCCATTTTTTTTGTTTTTGTTCAACTTTAAAGGTATAATTAACAACGTGAATCCCTACTTTCTTGAAACATAAATAGGACCTGGCTTGATGCAAAGGTGACGTTATAACAATTAGGTCTTTGGAATCAATGTTCAACTTCTTTAACAACTTCTTTGTATAAAGAGCATTTTGATAGGTGTTATCAGATTTGTTTTCAATAAAAATAACTGAATCAGGAACAGACAAATAACGTACCATGAACTTTTTCAGTAATGATGCTTCTCTTTTAGATGGATAAGCAACACTTCCAGAACCTCCAGAAATAATTATTTTTTTGATTACACCTTTTTTATACAATTCCAGAGCACTAGTCAAACGATTGCAATTAGAATTGAAAACAAGATGTTCATTGGAATCATTGAATGACAGCATCCCTCCCATTACTATACCGGCTTCATACACTTTAGATTTATTAGCTTTAGGAACCTGAACAAACGAAAAGAGATTTAACGCGAATTGAAAAAAAACTGGGATCGAAAAAAATAATAATATCCCAAATGAAATGTACTTAACCCGTTTTTTTAATCGTTCATTCTTCAAAAAAAAAGAGACACTAAAAAGTAAAAAAAACCAATTCAAAGGAGAGAAAAGAAAATCGATAAGTTTGGATAAAATAAAAAACATAAGACCAGAATATTTACAAATTTAAAATTTCAAAAACTCATTTTGTATATTTGCATTGTAAAATAAATAAAAATGAAAGTAAATCCTGCATATTCTACAAAAGAACAACTTATCGAATTATACAATAAGCCACTTTTAGAGTTGGTTTTTGAAGCTGCTACCATTCATAGACAATTTCATAATCCTAGAGAAGTGCAAATGTCTTCGTTACTAAGTATAAAAACTGGAGGTTGTTCTGAAGATTGTGGATACTGTCCCCAAGCAGCAAGGTACAATACAGGATTAGATGCTCATAAATTAATGAGTGTAGAATCAGTGATTGAACAAGCAAAAAACGCAAAAGCAAATGGTTCTTCTAGATTGTGTATGGGTGCAGCTTGGAGAGAAGTGCGAGATAATAAAGATTTTGATTCTGTAGTTGAAATGGTACAAGAAGTGAATAATCTTGGCATGGAAGTGTGTTGTACCCTAGGCATGATGAATGAGGTGCAAGCAAAACGATTGAAAAATGCGGGATTATTTGCCTACAACCATAATCTTGACACTTCTAAAGATTACTACAAAGACATCATCTCAACCCGTGAATACGACGACCGATTACAAACCATAGAAAACGCAAGAAATGCAGGAATAACAGTATGTTCTGGTGGCATAATAGGCATGGGAGAAACTGTTGAAGACCGAGTAGGACTATTAATGAGTTACATGGAAATGGAAACACCTCCAAACTCTATTCCGATTAATGCACTTGTTGCTGTTGAAGGAACACCACTTGAAGACCAAAAGCCAATTGAACAATGGGAATTAATCAGAATGGTAGCAACAACAAGAATTGTTTTTCCTGAAGCAATTGTAAGACTTTCCGCAGGAAGAACAAAAATGTCACTCGAAGGGCAAGCTTTGTGCTTTTTGGCGGGTGCAGGTTCGATATTTGCAGGTGATAAACTTCTCACTACACCCAATCCTGAATTTAACGAAGACAAAGAAATGTTTAACATACTAGGGCTTATCCCTAAAAAAGCATTTACAGAAGGGGAACAACCTATCACATATCCTGATTCAATTATTGAATCAAAAAGAAAGAAAGCTGAAGAACGCGCAATACAACTCGAAACAGGAAGCAAAAACTTTCAAGCTAGAAAAATAACAATCAAATAATTGAAGCCAAAATACATAGATTTATTAGCTAAAAGATATGAATTAGGGAGCCATCGCTCCCTTTCTTTTTTTAACGATTGCATCGATTTTTATTCGAACGATTATCTTGGTTTATCCAAACTAGCAATTAAAGAAATTCCATCGAGCTATGGCAGTACTGGATCAAGGTTACTGTCAGGAAACTCTATAGAAGCAGAAGAAACAGAAAAATTTGTAAGTGATTTTTTTGGTTCCGAAAAAGCTTTAATATACAATTCTGGTTACGATGCAAATATTGGCTTTTTTTCTTCAGTCCCTCAAAAAGGAGAGTATATTATCTACGATGAGTATATACATGCATCCATCCGAGATGGAATTCGACTCAGTAACGCAAAAAGTTTTTCATTTAAACATAACAGTATTGGTGACTTAGAAAAAAAAATAAAAAACATAAAAGGAACATTATTTGTGGTGATTGAAAGCGTATATTCCATGCACGGAGATCAAGCACCCATTGAAGAAATATTTCAACTTTCAGAAAAATACAATCTTAAAATCATTGTAGATGAAGCTCATTCAGTAGGAATAAATGGAGAAAATGGCAAAGGATTGGCTTATCTATTTCATTCAAATCCTGCGTTATTTGCAAGAATAATAACATTTAGTAAAGCATACGGAACTTCAGGTGGAGCAATTCTAGGCGACAAAACATTAATTGATTTTCTTGTAAATTTTAGCCGTTCGTTCATCTACACAACAGCATTACCACCATTTATATTCAAAAGAATTAAAGAAGCTATTTCTATCAGTGTAAATCAACCAGAATTAATTCAACAATTAATAAAAAATATACATTATTTTAATCATTTACAAAATAAAACTATAAAAAATATTTCTCCTATTCAAACAATGAGTATTGGTGATATTCATACTACTTTAAAAATCGCTAAAAAAATTCAAAACAATAAAATAGCTATTAAACCAATTTTACCACCAACAGTAAAAATAGGTGAAGAAAGAATAAGAATATGTATTCATTCTTTTAATAAAACTGAAGAAATTGAGGCTTTAAACCAAATTATAACATCTTGTTGTAACAAAAATTAAAGCCTTACGTTTTACAACAAAAACAGAATATTAGGTTAAAAAAGTATAAATATCAAAAATTATTATTATTATTGTCAACCTAAATAGTGTTTTCAACAATACTATAATTACATAAATGATTATGTGGATAAGAAAAATTTGTAACATAGCTACTGTACTCATCGTGCTTTTATTTAGCTTAAACGTTAAGGCTCAAGATCCTACGTTCACTCAATTCTACTCAAATCCACTTTATTTGAACCCAGCATTTGCAGGGTCTAATAAGTGCCCACGATTAAATATGAACTATAGAAACGAATGGCCTAATTTATCAGGTAATTACGTAACATACAGTCTTTCATATGATCAATATGTAAAAAGTTTAAACGGTGGTTTAGGTATTTTAGTAACCCAGGACCAACAAGGAAAAGGAACAATCAATACGACTATGGCAGGTTTGTTTTATTCCTACCATCTAAAAGTAAACAGAAAGTTTTCAGTATTGTTTGGTGCTCGAGCTGCTTATTATCAAAAAGGAATAGACGCATCTAAATTAACATTTGGTGATATGATAGACCCAAGAAAAGGGTTTATATATGGTACGAATGATCAAATTGGAAGTCCACAAAAACAGTTTTTCAATGCATCGGCTGGTATATTAGGTTTCTCTAAAAAATTCTTTGCAGGTATTGCTGCACATCATTTAAATCAACCGAATGAATCATTACTAACCAATGGAAATTCAATTCAAAACATGCGTATAACAGCTCATGCAGGTACTGAATTGAAATTAGGAAAGGCTTCTCGGTACTCAAAAGGTTCTTCAATAATGCCAAACATAATATTTCAATATCAAAAAGGATTTATGGAGATGAACATTGGTACTTATGTGAAACAAGGTAATTTAACTTTTGGAGCTTGGTACAGAAACAGAGACGCATTTATTGTTTCCTTTGGTGTGAATACGAAATCTTTTAGACTTGGATACAGTTACGATATAACAGTGAGCCAATTAAATAATGGTGTATCTGGTGGATCGCATGAAGTATCGATGGGAATAAATTTAAATTGTAAAGAAAAACCAATTTCATACAGAAGTTTGTCATGTCCTTCATTTTAATTAGAAAGATTGTAACTTTTTTTATAAAAAACGTTTAAGTAAATATATTTGTGTTTGAAAGTAAAATAACTATGAAAATTATGAAAACACTTGCTAAATTAAGTTGGGTAGCTGGATTGATCTTATTGATTCAATCATGTGCTACAGAAACTTCAGATTCAACTAGCTGGGAATATAACAATTCAGATAATGGAGGGTTTCAGAAAGTAGAAAAATACGACCAAGAAACAGGTCCTGGTTTAGTATTTATTGAAGGTGGTTCATTTACAATGGGTAAAACTGAACAAGACGTAATGTACGATTGGAATAATAGGGCTGCTAGGGTTTCTGTATCTTCTTTTTACATGGACCAAACAGAAGTAACCAATTTCCATTGGGTAGAATATTTATATTGGATTTCAAGAGCTTATAACTCTGAGTTCCCAATGGTATACAAAAATGCTTTACCGGACACATTATGTTGGAGATCACCTCTAGGATTTAACGAAAAATATGTAGACTATTATCTTAGACATCCTGCTTACAGAGATTATCCAGTAGTTGGTGTATCTTGGTTACAGGCTAATGACTATTGTAAATGGAGAACTGACCGCGTAAATGAATATATCTTAGTAAGAGAGGGTATTTTAGAAGGTTACAACGTAGAGGCGACAGGTCAAAATACATTCAATACTGAATCTTATCTTTCTGGACAACATGAAGGTGGAGCATCTGTTCCAGACTTAAATCCATCCAATACAGAAGGAACAAGAAAAGTAAAAATGGAGGATGGCTTCATGTTACCAAGATACCGTCTCCCAACAGAAGCTGAATGGGAATTTGCATCATTTGGACTTATCGGAAATCTTGATGCTGGTGAAGAAAACTACACTGAAAGAAGAATCTATCCTTGGAATGACCATTGGGTTAGAAATGACCAGCCTGAATTTAGAGGTATGATACGCGCTAACTTTATGAGAGGTAAAGGTGATGCAATGGGTGTGTCTGGACATTTAAATGATGGTCATGATGCAACAGCTCCAGTAGATGAATTCTGGCCAAATGATTTTGGATTATACAATATGGCTGGAAATGTATCAGAATGGGTTATGGATGTATATCGACCTTTATCTTCAGAAGATTTTGATGAATTTAGACCATTTAGAGGTAATGTATTTACAACTAAAATTTTAAATAATGAAGGTGTGATTGCTGCTAAAAATGAACAAATCACATATGATGTTCATGGAATGAAAGAATACATCAATGAGTTTGAACGTGTGAGATATCAACGTATTTCTGCTGGTTATCATGATTTAACAGATTCAGTAATTCCGACTGGTTTAAAGAAAAATGTAGAATCTAGAAACCCTGTTAGAAAAGGATATGCTCCTGATCAATTTTATGTATCTCACGGTAATAAGAAAGATAGTATCGAAATTTCTATCATCAAAAAAATTAATACTGTAATTGACAAAGCGATTGAATATAAGAATGATAAATATGACTTTGAAGCTTCAAACTTAGTTCAAACAGAAATATTTGATAAAATTTTCGCAGAAGAATTAAGAAAAGGTCCTGAAGGTACTGAATATGATTTTGAGGTAATCACTTTATTGAGAAATGGTTTTGGTGCATATATCTTAAACACGCCTGGTAAATTAAAATACCGTAATGTAACTGAGGAAGAAAATATTGGAAGATTGAACTATCGTAAAGACGATTACATTGACTACTTAGATGGAGACATAGAAAGTTCATTATATTATGATAATAATAGTAGAAAAAATGCAATCAATCAAGCTACACGTGACCCTAATTTAATTATGTACCAAAATCAATACGAACAGTATGGATTAGACGGTAATGAAATTAAGAAAGGTACTACTGAAAATGAAAAAACAACAGTATCCTGGCCTACTACATTAGTTTCTGATAAGTCTAGAGTATTCAAAGGTGGTTCTTGGAAAGACAGAGCTTATTGGCTTGGTGGAGGAACACGAAGATTTATGGACGAAAACAAATCGATGTCCACACTTGGATTTAGATGTGCAATGGATCGCTTAGGAAGTTCTAGAGGCTTAAAGTCGGAGCATGAAAATGCGAAAACAAGAAAATTAATGCGAAAACAAAACGGTAAAAAATAAATTTTATAACCCATTGAAAGATGGGTTTTTTTTATTAATATAATTGAGTCATGAACTTCGAGCTTTTTTATGAAACCACAGGCGTTTGTATAGATACTAGAACAATTAAAAAAGATTGTCTATTTATTTGCTTAAAGGGAATAAATTTTAATGGCAATTTGTTCGCATTAAAAGCGCTTGAATTAGGTGCTAAATATGTAATCACTGATGAAATTGAATTTCAAACTTCACCTTCAATCCATTTAGTAAAAGACTCATTAGAATATCTACAAAAACTTGCAAGATTTCATAGAGATAAATTCAATATTCCAATCATTGGAATAACTGGATCAAATGGAAAAACTACTACAAAAGAATTAATTGCGGTTGTACTTGAACAGAAATACAAAATACTTTATACCAAAGGAAATTTAAATAATCACATTGGAGTTCCTTTAACACTACTCGGACTAAATAAGAGTCATGAAATTGCTATAATTGAAATGGGGGCAAACAAACTCTCAGACATTTCAGAATTGTGCGTTATTGCTAATCCTACACATGGAATCATTACAAATATAGGTAAAGCTCATCTTGAAGGTTTTGGAAGTTTTGAAGGTGTTTTAGTAACAAAAAAAGAATTATACGATGCAGTAAAATTTAACAATGGTGTTCTGTTTTACAACAGTGATGATGAAATTCTCAATGAAATAATTCCACAAGAAATACCACATTATGATTATTCAACTCAAAAAAAATCTTTTGTAAACGGTAAATTAATCTCAATGTCACCTTTTGTGATTTTGAAATGGAATACTGAAAATTTTCAATCAGAAGAAATTTCTACAACAATGGTTGGGCAATACAACTTTTATAACTTTCTTGCTGCTATAACAATTGGATGTTATTTTAAAATTGAAAACACACTTATTAATGATGCGCTAAAAAATTACGTTCCTACAAATAATCGTTCTCAAATAGAAAAAACAGCACATAATACTCTCCTACTTGATGCATACAATGCAAATCCTTCAAGTATGAAGAATTCAATAGAAAGTTTTGCAATGATGTCATCTATAAACAAATTAATCATTGTGGGCGATATGTTTGAGTTAGGAAAAGAATCTGAAATAGAACATTTCAAAATAATTAAACAGATCGAAAAATTAGATATTGAGACATTTTTTATTGGAGAAAATTTTAATTTGCATGCTCATAAAATGAATCATTCAAAATTCCATTTTTTTAAATCTAAAGAATTATTGATTCAGCATTTGGAAAATTTATCTATTAAGGATTCCTTAATTTTATTGAAAGCTTCTCGTGGAATTGGCTTGGAAACTATTATAGAATATTTGTAACAATTAGTTTAATGATATCAAATTTATTTAGACACTTCTTGTGAAGAATATAAAAAAAGGGTGCTTTTAAAAAAAAGCACCCTTAATTATTTGTAAAGAATATAAATAATTAAAATTCAATTAACTGTTCAGTAACCCTCTTGATATAACTATTTTCTGAACTTCTGAAGTACCTTCATAAATTTGAGTAATCTTTGCATCTCGCATTAAACGCTCAACATGGTATTCTTTAACATAACCATATCCCCCATGAATTTGAACCGCTTCTGTAGTTTGTTCCATCGCAACTTTTGACGCATATAATTTAGCCATTGCACTGGATTGATCGTAATTTAAACCTAAGTCTTTTTCTTTTGCTGCTTTCATTACCAACAATCTTGCTGCTTCAATTTCTGTTGCCATATCAGCTAATTTGAAGGCAATTGCTTGATGTTTGAAGATCTCTTTTCCAAAAGCCTTTCTTTCTTGAGAATAAGCTAAAGCCAATTCAAATGCCCCAGAGGCAATACCTAAGGCCTGAGCAGCTATCCCTATTCTACCTCCAGCCAAAGTTTTCATAGCAAATTTGAATCCAAATCCATCCTCACCAATTCTATTTTGCTTCGGTACTTTTACATCATTGAATAATAAGGTATGGGTATCACTCCCTCTAATGCCCATTTTATCTTCTTTAGCTCCAACTATAAAACCTTCCATACCACGCTCAACAATAAGAACATTAATACCTTTATGGCCTAATTCAGGATTAGTTTGTGCAATAACAAGATAAATAGATGCAGATGAACCATTTGTAATCCAATTTTTCGTGCCATTTAACAAATAATGATCTCCTTTGTCAATAGCTGTAGTGCTTTGAGAAGTAGCATCAGATCCCGCTTCAGGTTCTGATAAGCAAAAGGCACCAATTTTTTTTCCCGTTGCTAAGGGAACTAAATA
>CAMCQL010000014.1 GCA_945877005.1 Chryseobacterium gleum | reverse complement strand
CATTAAAGACCCCACAATCTTATTTTGATGATGTTGTTGCTGAGTATGTGCAACGTAGAAATATTATGGTTGATGGATTGAACAATATTCCTGGTGTTTTTTGTCCGAAACCAAGTGGTGCTTTTTACTGTGTAGCTAAATTCCCAGTACATGATACAGAAAAGTTTTGTCAGTGGTTATTGGAAGATTATCAATACGAAGGTGCAACGGTCATGATGGCACCAGCAAGCGGGTTTTATTCTACAATTGGATCAGGGAAAAATGAAGCTCGAATTGCTTATGTTTTGAACCAAGACTCATTGAAAGCTTCAGTGAAAATATTAGAAGAAGCGTTGAAAGTATATCCAGGAAGAGTGAATTAACAGATTTCTAGAATTTTAAGATATTAAGAGATGAAACCTCCCCAATTTCAGGGATTTTTTCATCTCTTTTTTGTTTCCACAAGTGTCTAGTTATTAGCGCTCTATAAAACATTGAAAAGAATCTTTTTGAATTCTCAAACCTTGTTGTTTTATCCATAAAAGAAACGTAATTTTGTAGCCCAAATTTGATTATGGAACTACTCGAAGAGAAAGAGGTATTACTGGCTAAAAACTTATATCCTTTTCAGGAAAATACAGTAAGTGCTATTTTAAGTGAATTAGACGAGAACGGTTCTAATTTTAATCTTTTATATCAACTTCCAACTGGTGGAGGTAAAACTGTTATTTTCTCTGAAATTGCCAGAAGGTACATTCAAAAATGGGAAAAACGGGTATTGATTCTTACTCATAGAATAGAACTTTCTGTTCAAACTGCAACTCAGCTTTCTTTGATTGGAGTAACGAATAAAGTGATAAATAGCGAGGTCAAAAAACTTAATAGCGAAGAGGAACATCAATGTTACATTGCTATGGTTGAAACACTAAATAATCGATTACAAGAAGATAATCAGTTTATTAAAGGAGTAGGCTTAGTGATTGTAGATGAAGCACATTACAATAGTTTCAGAAAAATCTTCCAGTACTACAAAGATGTGAATATTCT
The DNA here is from genome assembly GCA_945877005.1 of Chryseobacterium gleum. Taxonomy (GTDB): domain Bacteria; phylum Bacteroidota; class Bacteroidia; order Flavobacteriales_D; family Crocinitomicaceae; genus CANHVK01. The sequence continues at coordinate 18,215 of CAMCQL010000014.1, read as the reverse complement.
TGGTGTTACAGCAACACCATTAAGTTCAAACAAAGCGTTGCCTTTAAACGATCACTACGATAAATTATTGGTAGGAGAATGTATTTCTTCTTTAATAGAAAGCGGGTATTTATCTAATGCAGATACTTTTACATACGACGTGAATTTACACGGATTGAAGATCGGTTCTAATGGAGATTTTACTGTAAGTAGTTCTGAGTTAGTTTATGGAAATTTTTTCATGCAAGAAAAATTGCTTTTTGCTTACGAGGAGGTAGCTGTTGGTACAAAAACATTAATTTTTAACTCTGGAATAGAAACTTCATTAAGAGTTGAGGAAACTTTTAAGAAACGGGGTTATAAAATCCGACACCTAGATTCTACTTTTAGTGATAAAGATAGGAAAGATGTATTGTCTTGGTTTAAAAAAACACCTGGCGCAATATTAACATCTGTTGGAATTTTAACTACAGGTTTTGATGAACCCACAGTTGAAACGATTATAATTAATAGGGCTACTCGGTCTTTGACTTTATACCATCAAATGATAGGTCGAGGATCTAGAAAATTACCAACTAAAAATTATTTTAAAATAATTGATTTAGGAAATAATGTAAGAAGATTTGGGTATTGGCAAGATTACATCAATTGGCAAGATGCATTTCGATTTCCAGATAGGTTCTTGGAATCTAAATTATCAGAAGGAGATGACTTGGAATTTGAGGTGGAATATGAGTACAGTAAACCAGTTAAGGATATTTTAGATGTTTCTCTTCTGGAAAATTTCGACATGAAAGATGCTTATTTTTCATGTATTGATAGACATGAAAAAGGGAAAATTGCAGTTGATCAATCTTTAGACAATCATTATGATGCAATTATGACTATTGCATCTGATTATTATCAAGCACTTGATATTATGGAATTGTTGCAAGACCACATTGAGCATCGAATTAAAGCATATACCAAATGTATTTCAAAAAGCACTCCTAATTATTTTAAATTCCTTATGGAAACATACAATAGGCAGCTTAGACAGAAATTTAGGGCTTCTCTTGAAGATGAGTAGTTAATCGTTTAATTTTTAATAAATTTATAAATGTCAGAAGATAAAAAGATTATTTTTTCAATGGTGAATGTTTCTAAACAGACACCGACAGGTAAACAAATAATAAAAAGTATTTATTTATCCTTTTTTTATGGGGCTAAAATTGGAATCATTGGTTTAAATGGTTCTGGTAAATCAACCATAATGAAAATCATTGCTGGTTTAGACAACGCGTACCAAGGAGATGTCGTTTTTTCTCAAGGATATACAGTTGGATACCTTCCTCAAGAACCTGAATTGGATTCAACTAAAACGGTGAAGGAAATTGTAATGGAAGGGGTGCAAGAAACAGTTGATGTTTTAAAAGAATACGAAGAAATTAATGCTGCTTTCATGGATGAAGAAGTATTAAATGATCCTGATAAAATGGATAAGTTAATTGCTCGTCAAGGGGAAGTACAAGATCGTATTGACGTTTTAGATGCATGGGAATTAGACGCAAAATTAGAACGTGCAATGGATGCGTTAAGATGTCCTCCTGATGATCAATTAATTGGGACATTATCCGGTGGGGAAAAACGTCGTGTGGCCTTGTGTCGACTTTTATTGAAAACGCCAGATGTATTGTTATTAGATGAGCCTACCAATCACCTTGATGCTGAGTCGATTGATTGGTTAGAACAACATTTGAAACATTATCAAGGAACTGTGATTGCTGTTACCCATGATAGGTACTTTTTAGACAATGTTGCAGGATGGATATTAGAGTTAGACAGAGGAGAAGGCATTCCTTGGAAAGGGAATTATAGTTCTTGGTTAGAGCAAAAAGGAAAACGTCTCCAAGAAGAAGAGAAACAAGCGTCCAAACGTCAAAAAATGCTTGAAAGAGAGTTGGAGTGGGTACGAATGAATCCAAAAGCACGACAAGCTAAAAATAAAGCACGTTTGTCTAATTACGATAAATTAATGTCAGAAGACATGAAAGAGCGTGAAGATGTTTTAGAAATTCCAATTCCGAATGGTCCTCGTTTGGGTACAAATGTAATTGACTCAGAACATGTTGGGAAATCTTTTGGTGAGAAATTATTGTACGATGATTTAAACTTTAAACTTCCACCTGCGGGAATTGTTGGTGTGATAGGTCCAAATGGTGCAGGAAAGACGACAATCTTCAAGATGATTATGCAGGAATTAATGCCTGATAACGGTCAATTTAATGTTGGAGATACTGTTAAAATTGGATATGTTGACCAAACCCATAAGGATATACATCCAGAAAAGTCTGTTTTTGAAGTGGTTTCAAATGGGTTAGAGTTTATCGAAATTGGAAATCAAAAAATTAACGCGCGCGCATATTTATCTAAATTCAATTTTGCTGGTTCTGATCAAAATAAAAAGGTAGGGATTTTATCAGGTGGTGAACGGAATCGTTTGCATTTGGCGATGACTCTTAAGACGGAAGCGAATGTGCTATTATTGGATGAGCCGACAAACGACATTGATGTGAATACATTAAGGGCGTTGGAAGAAGGTATTTTGAATTTTGCAGGTTGTGCGGTTGTTATTTCTCATGATAGATGGTTTTTAGATCGAATCTGTACCCATATTCTTGCATTTGAAGGTGATTCTCAAGTCTATTGGTTTGAAGGTTCATATTCAGATTATGAAGAAAATAAAAAGAAACGTCTTGGTGATTCTGCACCAAAAAGAATTAAATATAGAAAATTAGTTAAGTAATAACTTATAAATCAAGGATTATATCTTGCGCAAAGGTGTAATCCTTTATTTTTCATCATGTCTGGAGACCATAAGAACAATCCACTCCACGGAGTGAAATTAGAACAAATCGTTACTCAGTTAGTGGAAATGTATGGGTGGGAACATTTAGGATATTTGATACCCATTAATTGCTTTAATAGTAATCCAAGTATTAAATCTAGTCTAATTTTTTTGAGAAGAACACCTTGGGCGAGAGAGAAAGTTGAAAAGTTGTATATTGAAAAAATTGCAAAATAAGTCTTAAAGTAGCTCATCATATACTTGATGTAGCACCTTTAACTCATTCTCCCATGTGTATTCTTTTGAAGCAATCGCTAAGTTTTTTTTCCATTCTAAATAGTCAGGGCTGTTGAGTGAAGCTTCAATTTTTGAAGCAATGTGTTTTGGATCGTGAGAATGTAGTATAAGTCCAAAAGGATATTTTTCATGTATTTTTATAAGTTCTGGAAGATTTGAAATTAAAATAGGTACTTCTGAACGCATATAATCAAAGAGTTTGTTTGGCAAACTAAATTTATAATTGAGATTGGTTGCTTTGTCTATAGAAATGCCTAAATCAGCATTTAGGGTGAATTGAATCAATTCATCACTTGGGATTTTAGGAATAAATAATACTTTGTTAGATAGATTTAAATCAGTTGTCAATGATTTCATAAGAGGTATTTCTTGACCAGCTCCAATAACGACCAGCTGGATATCTGACTTGATAAACTGCATTGCTTGAATTAATTCTATGCCGCCTCTATCTTTATCGATAAATCCCCCTTGTAATACAATTGTTTTGGAAGTTGAATTAATACCTAAGTCTTCTTTAGATTTTATTTTTTTCGGTAAGAAAAGCGGTGGGATATTTTTAACTATGTGTATTTTTCTCCCGTATTTCTGTAGGTAAATGTTCGCTATTGTTTCGTTTACTGTAATGATGCTGTTCAACTTAGGGAAAATCCATTTTTCTATGGCTTCCCAAACTTTCTTTTTGTAGTGTTTCCCAATTAAGCCAGCAGATTCGGTGAAATATTCGTGAGAGTCATAAACTAGATCACATTTTTTTAATTTGGATAGAATAAAGCAAGGGAGTAAGGTGTCTAGATCATTTGCAACAATAATATCTGCTTTAATAAATAAACCACGAAAGAAAAAAGTAAGGTTAAATGAAATATAAAATAGAATGCCTTTTGAAAAAGGTAAGTTTAATAATTTGACCTTGAAAGGTAGTTCTTTTATAAATGATGAAGGAAGCTTTCTACCGATGACCAAAACATTACATGAAACAGAATTTAAGAAATGACAAACTTTTTGAACACGCATGTCTGAAACAACATCTGTTGTAACGGCCATAAGTATCTTTTTTGGTTTATTAATCATTCTAGCGTGGGTCTTTAATCTGAAATTGAAGTTTTTATGAATTGTTTTATGGAGATAAAAAAAGAAATGAAAATATAAATAATAAATGGGTAAAGATTCTTTTTAATTTGTTTTTCTTCCAAGTAAAGACTTCTTGTGAATTTTTTAGAAATACCTGTTCCGCTGCACTTAGAAATCAAAGTGTTAAGGTAAACAATCTTAACTTTAGATTGAATCAATTCTAAGGTGAGTTTATAGTCTGCTAAAATTGTTAGGTTTTCATCGTATTTATTATTCTTAAAGATACTTGAGTGATAAATAATTCCTTGATGATGGAGTGTGTTTTTTAAATAGATCAATGGCGAGATTTTATTAGGGTAGTTAGATGGAATTAGCCATGATTTTTTATCAATTATTTCTACACTTCCTAAAGCTATGCCTTCATTTTTATTTTTTAATGAATTAAAAACGCATGAAAATGTATTGCTATTAGCGAGTTGATCATCTTGACCTAAAAATATAAACCAATTTCCTTGAGCTTCATTGCACCCAATATTCATTGCCTTATAGATACCTGACTCTTGAGTTTGAATGATTTTGATAGGTAAATTTCTGTATTTTGTAGCTATAATCTCGATTGTTTCATCGTTAGTTACTCGTTGAATAATTAAAATTTCAAAATATTTAAAGTTTTGATTTTGAATAGAATCTAAACATTTATCTAAATAATCACTCGCATTAAAAACAGGGATAATTATACTGATAAATGGTTGTGCCATAGTAGATTTTTCAAAACTAAATATAAGATGTTTTAACAACTTTAGGTGTAAAAGTATTTTTTTATTTTTAAAATAGTTGATTGATAAGCTATAAATTGCTTGAATATTTTTAAATAAATATTTTCATGAATATAAAAAAAATAACGGTTCTTCTTTTAGTGTGTTTTACATCTAATTTCTTTTACTCCCAGAGCAAATCGTTTAAAATAGAAAAGCTTCAAAAAAAAGTGGATAGTTTGAGTTCGGTTGTGAGTTTTAAATCAAGCGAAGTTGAACAGTTAAAATTTGAAATTACTCAAATACAATACAATAAATACAAAGAGATTCAAGAATTAGAATTGCAAGTAAAACAATTAGAAAATGAGTTGTCAAATTATAGAGCTGTAAATTCAAATGTTAAATTAACTTCTAAAGGTGTTAAAAAAGAACTTGAAAAGACAAAAAAACAATTGGATTCTTTGAAATTAAAAGAGGATTATTTTTCCACAGGAAAATCAAGTTTGTTCAAACCTTTAAATCGTTCTGTAATTGAAGTCGTTGATATACAAGGAGGTGTATTTGAAATGGGGTCTGCAAATAAAGATAAATCAAAAGATTCGGACGAGTTATTACATAAAGCTTCAATTGGTGACTTTAAAATAAGTAAGTATGAAATTACTTTTGATTTATTTGATGCCTATTGCGACACGATTGGGATACCAAAACCGAATGATGAAGGTTGGGGCAGAGGAAATCGACCTGTGGTAAATGTGACTTGGAGGGAGGCAAATAATTTCGCGAAATGGATGGGAGGTAGACTGCCTACTGAAGCTGAATGGGAATATGCAGCAAAAGGTGGTGGAAATTTACCTTTCGGAAAATCAGAATGTTTGTCTAATAAAACCGCAAATTTTGATAATAATTCGAAACAGTTAAGGTGTAATGATTTTGAAAAGGTTGGGAAGACTTTACCAGTAGGTAGTCTTGAACCGAATGGTTACGGTTTGTATGATATTTTAGGAAATGTGTATGAATGGTGCAGTGATTGGTATGGTGAATATCAAGCAGGGACATCTGTAAATCCTACAGGGCCTCAAACAGGGAATGTGAAAGTGAATCGCGGTGGGAGTTGGGCGAATTCAGCGACATCTTGTAAAGTTTCATCGAGAGAATCAGGCACATCAGAATTTAGAGGAAATCGAATTGGATTCAGAATTGTTTTCCCAAGATAAAATGCCACATTAAATAAATTGTATCTTTGCAAGGCGATTTTTCAAATTGATTAATTATGATTCAACGTATTCAAACTTTGTATTGGACAGTAGCTATTCTACTTGTCGTTCTTGTTTTTTTAGTTTCTGATGTAATGGTATATCAACTCGAAGGGGAGAAGTTCTCATTTAAGAGTGGTGTTATGTTCATTTTTTTTTCGATTACATTTATTTTAAGTGTTCTTTTGGCAATCATAAATTTTAAAAAAGTAAAAAAACAACTTCAACTTGCAAAGATATCCTTTGTGATTAACGGATTATTAATAATTTATTTGTTGACAATAAGATTCTTTGGTCAGAAAATACTCTTTTTTAATCCTTTAACTCTAAAAACTGACATTGGATTTTACTTGATTTTAATTACATTTCCATTGTCATTTTTAGCTTATTCAGGAGTTAAACGTGACAAGAGTTTATTAGATTCCCTGGATCGTTTACGTTAATTTATGAATTATTTATCGGTTGAGAATCTCACCAAATCTTTTGGTGATAGAGTTTTATTTTCAGACATTACGTTTGGAATAGATCAAGGTCAAAAAGTTGCAATTGTTGCAAAAAACGGAAGTGGAAAGACAACATTGTTGCGATGTTTGATGGACGTTGAACAATACGATGCTGGAAGAATAGTATATAGAAATGATATCCGTATTGCTTTTATGGAACAAAGTGAGAACTTAGATGAAACTCACACGATTATGGAAGCTGTATTTGCGCATGATATTCCTGAAATTCAAGCTGTCAAAAAATATAATCTCGCATTAAAAAACAATGATGAGGAAGCATTGAATGAATGTTTTCAAGAGTTGACTGATTTAAATGCTTGGGACATTGAGGTGAAAGTAACTCAAATTCTTTCTGTTCTTAAATTAGATAAAACAGACTTATTAATTGGTAGTTTATCTGGTGGGCAAAAGAAACGAGTAGCGTTAGCAAAAGTTCTAGTTTCTGAAGCTGATTTATTGTTGTTGGATGAACCAACTAATCACTTAGATCTTGATATGATTGAGTGGTTGGAAGAGTATTTGTCGAAGTCTAAATCTACAATTTTAATGGTGACGCATGATCGTTATTTTTTAGAAGTGGTTTGTGATACAATATTAGAATTAGAAGACAAAACACTTTATCGTTATAAAGGTAATTTTTCTTATTTTCTAGAAAAAAAATCAGAACGTCAAGAGCAATTACAATCAACAATAGATAAAGCTCGAAATACCTTCAAGAAAGAATTAGATTGGATTAGACGTCAACCGAAAGCAAGAGGAACCAAACAAAAAGCGAGGGTAGAGTCGTTTCAAGATATTAAAAAAACAGCATCGCAGCGAATAGACGAAGACGAGATTGAAATTCCTGTCAAAATGGAGCGATTAGGTTCAAAAATATTGGAAATACATAAAGTAGGAAAAAATTTTTCTGACAGAAAAATTTTAGATGATTTTTCGTATGTTTTCAAAAGAAAAGAACGATTAGGGATTGTTGGAAATAATGGCACGGGTAAATCCACTTTTTTAAATATTATACAAGAATTAGAACCAATTGAGAAAGGTAAAATATCTATTGGGGAGACAGTTGTTTTTGGATATTACAATCAACAATTAATTCAAGTAGATGAAGATAAAAAGGTAATTGACATCATAAGAGATGTGGCTGAATTCATACCGTTAGAAAAAGGAAAGCAATTATCTGCTGCACAGTTTTTAGAGCGTTTCCTTTTCCCTAGAGATATGCATTATAATTATGTGTACAAATTAAGTGGTGGTGAAAAACGTCGTTTGAAATTGATGACAGTCCTTATGAAAAATCCAAATTTTTTAATTTTGGATGAACCAACCAATGACTTGGATATTTTTGTAATGAGTGTTTTAGAAGATTATCTGAGAACATTTGAAGGATGCTTGATTGTTGTATCTCATGACAGGTATTTTATGGATAAAATGGTGGACCATTTATTTGTATTCGAGGGGCAAGGGAAAATTAAAGACATTGTTGGGAATTATACGGAATACCGTAAAAAAATAATTGACGATCAACGACAAGAAAAAATCGATAAAGTTTCTAGTGAGAAACAAGTTGAAAAATCAACTATTCAAGCACCTAAAACAGCACCAATTGTTAACGAAAAAAGGAAGTTGTCATTCAAGGAAAAAACTGAATTTGAAGAATTAGAGAAAGTATTAGAGCAATTAGAGAATGAAAAACTTCGTTTAACAAATGTTTTATCAACGATTGAAAGTAGCTCACAAGAAATCATTGATTCTGGAATTAAATTAACAGAAGTAGTCAATGAGATAGAACAAAAAACAGAGCGATGGTTATTTTTATCTGAATTTATTTAAAAATGATTCCTTCTGATTTAGAGTTGTTAAGACAAGTAGACTTACAAAAAAAAGAATTAAAAAAACAACTGACTGGTCTTAAAAAGATTAATAATAGACAGTTAGATGATAAGTTCCATACTGGTCATGAAAAAGCGTTTCGAAATAGAGATTGTTTAAATTGTGCAAATTGTTGCAAAACTACCAGTCCAATATTTAGGAATGTTGATATTGAAAGAATTTCTAAATCCATTGGAATTAAGACAGTAAATTTTGTTTCTAAATATTTAAAGATAGATGAAGACAATGACTATGTACTAAAATCTTCTCCATGTGCTTTTTTAGCTGAAGATAATACCTGTTCAATTTATGAAGTTAGACCTTTAGCTTGTAGAGAATATCCTCATACAAATAGAAAAAATATTTATCAAATATTAGATTTAACTTCTGAAAATATGCTTATTTGTCCAGCTGTTGCGGAAATTGTATTAAATTTTGAGAAAAAAGCAGTGAAACAATGATTAAATAGAATTTTCGATTGCTGAATTCAAATTTGATCTGTTTTTTAAATTAATCTTTCTTGAACATATTGTAATGCCAATTCCAATTGCTCTTCCTGATTTAAATTACTATTATCAATCAGTATTGCATCATCAACTTGTATCAAAGGACTTTCTGCTCTAGTTGAATCTAAATGATCTCTTTCTTCTAGGTTTTTTTTAACTTCTTCTTTAGTTATTTCAGGTTCAGTTGGTTTTAATTCTAAAAACCTTCTTTCACTTCTGACTTCTGGTGAGGCAGTTACAAAAAATTTAAGTTCAGCTAAAGGAAAAACAACAGAACCAATATCTCTACCGTCCATCACAACACCTCCATTAATCCCCATTTTTTGTTGTTCAGCTACTAGTTTTTGACGTACTTCTTTAATTGAAGCAATTTTACTTACAAGTTCGCTTATTTCAAGAGTTCTAATTTTATTTTCGATGTTCAAATTATTCAGAAATACATCTAATTTTTTGGTTTCTTCATTCTTTTCGAAATGGATTTCAATTTCTGTCAACGATTGAATGATTTCTTCTTTTTTGATGTGTTCATTTGAAATTAATCCTTTGTGAAAACAATAGAAGGCAACTGCTCTATACATTGCTCCAGTATCTATAAATACATAATCAAGTTTATTAGCAAGGGCTTTTGCCAAGGTGCTTTTTCCACAACTTGAAAATCCATCTATTGCAATTGTTATTTTCTTTTTCATTTTTTAATCCATACTAAAAATGAGGATGTTTTATTTAATTCTAAAATAGAGTTGGGTATTTAACTGGGTTAGATTCATGCATTATTTGAACTGCTTTTTCTATTATATCTTCAAGATTTGGTTTTGAAAAATAATCTCCATCAGTACCGTATGCTGGTCTATGATCTTTTGCAGTTAAAGTTACTGGTGAACTATCCAGATGGTAATATCCTTTTTGTTCTACTAAGATTTTATCTAACATAAATCCACATGCTCCTCCGCTTACGTCTTCATCTACTAACAATAATTTATTCGTTTTTTCAAGCGATTTAGAAATCAGGTGATTTATATCAAAAGGTAATAATGTTTGTACATCAATTAGTTCTACTGAAATTCCAAGTTCTTGCAAATGAGCACAGGCTTTTTCGCATATATTGAATGTAGAACCGTATGAAACAAGGGTAATGTCATCCCCTTGCATTACAATTTCAGGAATACCAATAGGAGTTTTAAATTCACCGATATTTAATGGTTTTCTTTCTTTTGTCCTATAACCATTTAAAGGTTCAATGACTAATGCGCAATCGTCGGAAGCAAGCAATGTGTTGTAAAATCCAGCTGCTTTCGTCATGTTTCTTGGTACACAAACCACCATCCCTCTCACAGCGTTGATAATCATTCCCATTGGACTACCACTGTGCCAAATACCTTCCAATCTGTGACCCCGAGTACTAATAATTAAAGGTGCTTTTTGACCTCCTTTTGTTCTGTATTGAAGAGTAGCTAAATCATCTGACATTATTTGTAATGCATAGATAAGATAATCTAAATACTGAATTTCTGCAATTGGTCTTAATCCCCTCATTGCCATACCAACTCCTTGTCCAATGATTGTGTTTTCTCGAATTCCTGTATCAAAAACTCTTAATTCACCGAATTCTGATTGCAAGCCTTCGCAACTTTTGTTAACACCGCCAATGCCGCCAACATCTTCACCAAAAATTAGAGTCTCTGGATAATTCGTGAAAATATGTTTGTAGTTATCTCTTAATATAATTCGTCCATCAACAAGTTGATTTTCATTAGAATAAACAGGAAGTACTTCTTTTGTATTGATTGATTTTAATTCAGATTGAGAATAAATGTGAGTAGAATACCTTTCATTACACATTTCTAATTTTTCACTAATCCATGAAGATAATTTATTTTTTGAAGGTAACTGTTCTCTGTAAGTACTTCTTAATACACTTCTAACAATTCCAAAAACATCTTTACGAAGCAATTCTTTTTCTTTTGTCAAACGATCAATTGCCGTTTGAACTGTTGTTTTATTATTCGTTTCTTCTAATACAATATTCAAAATTGGTAGCACAGAATTTATATCAGTACTGATGTCATCGCAAAAGGCTTTCCAAGCAGCGTTTTTATATTCCTTAACTTCTTCCTTTGCCTCTTTCTCTAATTGTTCTATTTCTTCTAATGTTGAAATAACAAATCCATCTGCTTTGAAATTTAAAATCCATTCTTTGAATTTTGCTATGCAATCAAAATCTTTTTCCCACTGCAAACGTTCATCTGTTTTGTAGTGTTCGTGTGAGCCGGAAGTAGAATGGCCCTGCGGTTGATTCACTTCTTTAACGTGAATAAGTACTGGAATTCTTTCTTTTCTAGTTAATTCAGCCGCTTTTTCGTAAGTCTTAACTAAATCTACATAGTCCCAACCTTTTGTTGTTAAAATTTCAAAACCTACTTTTTCATCAGTGCGTTGAAATCCAGACAAAGCTTCAGAAATACTTGACTTAATGGTTTGCTTATCTCTTGGAACAGATATTCCAAATCCATCGTCCCAAACAGACATGATAATCGGTAATTGTAACACTCCTATCGCATTCATAGACTCCCAAAACACTCCTTCTGAAGTAGATGCATCACCTATTGTGCCGAAAACAATCTCTTCTCCTTTGTTTGAAAACTTTTGAAATTTAGTATCGTTTTTTAATTCTTCGTGTTCACGATATACTTTAGAAGCTTGAGCTAAACCTAGTAAGCGAGACATTTGACCAGCTGTAGGGGAGATGTCGGAAGCAATGTTATGGTGTTGCATTAAATCCACCCAATTTCCATTTTGATCAATATTTCTAGTTGCAAAATGTCCACCCATTTGTCGTCCAGCAGAAGTAGGTTCTAAATCAACATCAGTATGAGCATATAATCCTGCGAAATATTCTTGAATTGAAAGCTCACCTAAAGCGAAAACCAAAGTTTGATCTCTATAATAGCCTGATCGAAAATCACCTTTATTAAATTGTTTCGCTAAAGCGATTTGAGCCAATTCTTTACCATCTCCAAAAATTCCGAATTTTGCTTTCCCAGTCAATACTTCTTTTCTACCTAAAAGTGAGGTTTCTCTAGATAAACAGGCGAGTTTGTAATCTTCTAAAATTTCTTGTTTAAAGCTTTCAAAATCAATAGATACTTCTGACGGTGAGGATGTATTTTGCATAGTTTTTCAGTATTTACATACAAATATACACAATAATATTCCCATTTATTTATATGAAGATGTTCTTAATTGTGTCTAAACATCAAATAATGTTTTTGTTATTGATTTACCGAAAGTTGAAGAAAAGTGAGACATAATCTGATTTTTCCGTATTCAATTTCTCCATTCAAAGCTTCAAAGTAAGGTTTTAATTGAATGGTATTATTTATTTTATGTGATAATTCTTTGATTTTTTTTATTTCAATGGTTGAAACAAAGTCTAGAATTGAAATCTCTTTGCCTTCACTTAGTAGTTGAGATAAATGGGAGTAAATAGTTGTTTGTGAGAGGTTCCTTTTAGTTGAGATTTCCTCAATTGATAAGCCATTTTTCAATAGTGAATAGGTGATCTCAGTAGTCGAAGATTCTTGATTGTTTGATCGGTTAAAATTTCTAATAACTGACATAAAGTCTTCACCATAAGTGGCTAATTTTTGTTCTCCAACACCTTGTATGGCTCGAAATTCAAGGTTTGATTTTGGTTTTTCATTTGCCATTTGTTGAAGAGATGCATCACTAAAAATGATGTATGGAGGAACGTTGAATTCTACGGATAATTTTCTTCTTAGAAGTTTTAATTGATCGAATAGTAAATCGTCCGAAGAAAGAGGTGTAGGTGAAGTTGTTTTTATCTTTTTTGATGTTTTTAATGTTTGAGTTTTATTTTCGAGGTAATTAGCAAGTTGAATGCGTTGTTTTCCTAGTAAAACATTTAATCCATAATTACTTATTTTCAAGTGCATACTATCATCGTAAGCAATTTCGATTAGTCCAATGTTTTTTAATTGTGTTAGGTAAAATTGCCATTCTTTAAAACTTAAATCATTACCGATGCCAAATGTTTTTAATTCATGGTATCCTTTAGAATACATTTCGGTTGTTTTAGCACCTCTAAGTAGTTCTATAACTGTATTATTTCCAGCTTTTTCATTTGTGCGTTTAATTGCTGAAAGCGCTTTTTGAGCGATTATTGTACCGTCAAACATTTCTTTGGGATTCCTGCAAACATCACAGTTTCCGCAATTTTTAGAGTGTACTTCACTAAAATAGGCTAAAAGAATTTTTCTTCTACATGTTGTTGCTTCTGCATATTCAAGCATTCGGTTCAATTTTTCAATTAACACCTCATTTTTTTCGCTTTCATCTGCAAAGTCTGAAAGCAGTTTAACATCACGATAATTAAAAAACAAAAGTGTATCTGAAGGTAGACCATCCCTACCAGCTCGACCAATTTCTTGATAATAACCTTCTATGTTTTTTGGTAGGTTATTGTGAATTACCCAGCGAACATTTGATTTATCAATTCCCATCCCAAATGCTATCGTCGCACATATAATTGGAATGTTGTCGTTGATAAATCCAGTTTGAATTTTATCTCGCTCACTATTTGTTAATCCAGCATGATAGTGAGCAGATTTTATGTTGTTTGAATTCAATAAATCAGACCATTCTTCGGTCTCTTTTCTGCTTAAACAATAAATTATTCCAGATTGACCTTTTCTTGCTTCAATAAAATCTAAAATTTGTTCAATCTTTTGTTTTTTGGGTATGTTGCCTTTTATCGTTAGATTTAAGTTTGGTCTGTCAAAAGAGGCGATAAATGTTGATGGTGATTTTAGACCAAGGTGTAATTCAATGTCCTTACGTGTGATTTTATCTGCAGTAGCTGTTAATGCAATAAATGGAATTTGTGTTAATCGTTTTCTTAAAAGTTCAATTTGTGTATACTCAGGTCTGAAATCATGTCCCCACATTGATACACAATGAGCTTCATCAATAGCAACCAAGCTAATTGAAATATCGTTCAACCAAGTTTGCATTGATGGAATTAATGTCTCGGGAGACATGTATAATAATTTAAGTTTGTTTTTTGATGCTTTTTGAATTACCAAAGAACGTTCGGTTTCATCCATGCTAGAATTAATATAAGCAGCACTAATCCCATTTGACTTCAATGCATCTACTTGATCTTTCATCAATGAAATTAAAGGGGAGATTACTAAAGTTGTTCCTTCAAAGATCAATGCAGGAATTTGAAAACAGATGGATTTTCCTCCACCAGTTGGCATTAATACGATAGAGTCTTTTATTGCTAATACATTCGATATTATTTCAGATTGATTACCTCTGAAAGAAGAATATCCAAAATATTTTTTTAAATATGATAATGCCTCAGTTTCCATTTGTTTGATAAAGAAGTTAATGATTAAAAGTTGTGTGAACTTGAATTATGGGAACTTTTTGTTATAACTATATATTAAATAAAATAATTGTAAAAAAAAAACGCTATAGAGTAGCGTTTTTTTCTTTGTTTAGGTAATAGTATCGTTAATCAACGATATTTCCATGTTTAATAATTAATTTTTTAGTTTTAAGATTGTAGTGATCGCCAAGTGACATTACGTGAACAACTATATTTTCTATTGAAACAGGTTCTCCCATTTCAACTTTTGTAATATTTGTATCTCTCATGTGTGTAGCATCAACAAGTATAACTAAACCAGAGCCAATCGCTTCCATGTCGCTTCCATTTGTAATCAATAGTCCAGTATCTTCCCCTAATCCTATTCCTAGATTTATTGGGTTACTAGCACAAGCATAAAACAAACGACCAATTCTTCCTCTCTGTACAAAATGAGTGTCTATTATTACATTATTGATAAATCCAAGCCCGCCAGTAATTTTAACTTCTCCTTTTAACAATGCTTCGTGACTACTTCCTTGATAAATCATATTGTTTGAGCTAGCAGCAGCACCAGCGGAAGTTCCTGAGATTACAAAGCTTTGATTTTCATATTTTTCCAAAAGCAAATGATGGAAATTTGTTCCACCAAAAATAGAGGTAAGTCTAAGTTGATCTCCACCAGTGAAAATCACAGCGTCTGCATTTTTTAATCGCTCTAATGCTTCTTCACTATTTGCATCTTCTCTAGTCTTTACATCTAATACACCGACATTATTGACGTTTAATTGAGCGAAAGCTTTGATGTATTCATTTCCTACATCTGAAGGTATTTTAGATGCTGTGGTAATGATTTCGATACGTGAGTTAATATCGTTTGCTGATTCTGTTGTTATTCGTTTAAGGATTCCTTTCTCGAAAAATTTTAAATTTCGTTGAAGGTCATCTGGGCTTTCAGAAAAACTTCCCCTGTCAACAGATCCGCCAATTATAATTAATTTACCTTTCGGAGTACTCATGATGCATAAATTTTGAAATGTAAAAGTAGTAGAACAATTGAGAGATGTGAAGTTTTGAGCTTTAATTTACAAACAATTAACTTTTCATAACCAAGAAATAATTAAAGTTTTTATCTAATTAAAAAAGTAGTTTAAACTAATAATTAATTAGTATTAAGTATAATTTTTAATCTATTCTTTTTAAGTTGGTTAGTTTAATTTATTTAAATTATAGGTTTAATGATTATGTTTAAGTTAAAACGAATAGTATACATAAAAATTTAATCCCAATAAATTACTTTGTTTTTAAAAGAAACGACTTAAACTTGAAATTTACAATATTTAATTACAGCTCCTTTAGAACTAAATAATTGCTCATAATGCGTTTTAATTTTAAATATTTCTTTTTCTTCTTCTGTTTTTGATTGGATAGAGTTGTATAAATCCCAAGTCGATTCGTTACAATTGTAATTGTGAGTTTCTATTTCTTCAAGTGTTGATTCAAATAAAAGATCACTGTCAGTTTTTAAATGAATGAATCCTTTTGGCTTTAGAACTCGACGATATCTTTGAACAAAAAGTTCTGAGGTCAATCTTTTTCTTGGTTTATTGGGTTGTGGATCAGAGAAGGTTAGCCAAATTTCGTCAATTTCGTTTTCATCAAAATAATCGGTCAAAAAATCGATTTTAATTCTTAAAAAAGCTACATTTTCAATTTTATTTTCTACAGCTTCTTTGGCGCCTACCCAGATACGCGCTCCTTTTATATCAATTCCAATAAAATTTTTATCTTGATATTTTTTTGCCATCCCTATAGAATACTCTCCTTTACCGCATCCTAATTCTAAGACTATGGGATAATCGTTTTTGAAATGTTCTTTATTCCATTTGCCTTTCAAAAGAAAAGGTGTTTTATTTATGGGGTCTAATGAAGGTTCGAATACATTGTCCCATTCTTTCATTTCATTGAACCTTCTGATTTTATTTTTTGCCATTTATTTGTAATGAAGCTATTAATATCAGTTAAATTGATTCGAAAAAATCATTTCCTTTGTCATCTGTAATTATAAATGCAGGGAAGTTTTTTATGGTTATTTTCCGAACTGCTTCCATTCCTAGTTCTTCAAAATCAACTAATTCTACTGAAGTGATATTTTCTTTGGCTAAAATTGCGGCAGGTCCACCAATCGATCCTAAATAAAAACCGCCATGTTTCAAACATGCTTCTTTGACTTCTTTAGAGCGGTTTCCTTTGGCTAACATTATTTTGCTTCCCCCAAGACTTTGGAATTGATCTACATAAATATCCATTCTCCCTGCAGTTGTAGGCCCAAAGCTTCCTGATGGCATGCCTTCTGGTGTTTTTGCAGGTCCAGCATAATAAATAGGATGATTTTTGAAGTAATCAGGCATAGGGTTTCCATTATCAATTAACTCTTTAATTTTCGCATGAGCAATGTCTCTAGCAACAATTAAAGTTCCGTTCAATAGTAATCTAGTTTTGATGGGGTGTTTAGATAATTCAGATAAAATCTTATCCATTGGTTGATCCAAGTCAATAGTTACAGGAGGGTTTAGATGTGGAGCCACTTCAGGTAAAAATTTTATAGGATTTTGTTCCAATGCTTCTATAAATATTCCTTCTGAAGTTATTTTTCCTTTAATATTTCTATCTGCAGAGCATGAAACCCCCATACCAACAGGGCATGAAGCTCCGTGACGAGGTAAGCGAATCACTCTAACATCATGGGTGAAGTATTTCCCTCCAAATTGTGCTCCAATTTGACTTTCTTGACAAATTTTATGAACTCTTTTTTCCCATTCAAGATCTCTAAAAGCTCTACCTCCCATGTTTCCTTCTGTTGGTAATTCATCGAAATATCCTGCTGATGCTTTTTTTAATGCTGATAAATTTGCTTCTGCAGATGTTCCTCCTATTACTAATGCTAAATGATAAGGTGGGCATGCAGATGTTCCTAAATCTTTTATTCTCTCTTTTACGAATGCTTCAAGTGAAGTTTCATTCAATAACGACTTTGTTTTTTGGTATAAAAAAGTTTTGTTAGCTGAACCACCACCTTTTGCTAAGAAAAGAAATTCATAGGACTTCCCTTTTTTTGCATAAATATCAATCTGAGCAGGAAGATTAGTAGCTGAATTTTTTTCTTCGAACATGTTTAAAGGAACCATCTGAGAAAATCTAAGATTTTTATTCTGGTATGTGTTGAATATTCCTTTAGACAGAAATTCTTCATCTGTAACACCAGTATAAACATCTTCACCTTTTTTTGCCATTACAATTGCAGTCCCTGTGTCTTGACAAGAAGGTAATTGACCATCGGCTGCTATAACTGCATTTTGCAATAAGTTGTACGCTACAAATCGATCGTTTTCTGTTGCTTCAGGATCATCTATGATTAATTTTAATTTTTGTAAATGTGTCGATCTTAGATAAAAAGAAACATCGCTCATAGCATGTTCAGCGATTAATTCTAAAGCTTTTGGATCAATCTCTAAAATTTCACGATTACCATAGGTTACTGTTTTTACATAATCAGAGGAAATTTTTTTATACTCTGTAGTGTCTTTTAAAATTGGAAAAGGGTTTTCATAGAAAAATTCAGACATTTTATTGAAAATTTAGTTGAAAAATAAGAATATTCGACAAATATAATGTTTTGACTTGTTTTTGAAAGAGTCAATTTTCAGTTGAATACAAAAAATAGATCAAAAAGGTAGGGGCAATGTGCCTTAATTCTATTTGAGAG
>CAMCQL010000013.1 GCA_945877005.1 Chryseobacterium gleum | reverse complement strand
TCTTTTTTACAACTTTGGAATGTACTTAATAATCCAATCAAAAAAACTAAATAAATTAAGTTATTTAACGGTCTTTTCATCATCGAATTAATTCTATTTAAATGTAAAAATACTATAAAGGTTAAAAATAAGTTTATTTACAGTAAATAAAACTTCAAAAATCATTCTTTCGTTCTTCCAAATGTCAAATAGATGTGGATTTATTTTTAGTTTTGCGAATACTACTACGAATAATTTTATAGATGATACACTTATCAGATCGTTTGATGGCAATGGAAGAATCAGCCACTATTGCTATGTCTCGTATTTCCAGAGAGTTAAAGGCTTCAGGGAAAGATATTATTTCTTTAAGTTTAGGAGAACCTGACTTTTATACTCCAGAATTTATAAAGGATGCAGCTAAAGAAGCGCTAGATCAAAATTACACGATGTATACGCCTGTTGCCGGTTACGATGATTTAAGAGAAAGTATTTCTTTAAAGTTTAAGAGAGACAATGGTTTAGATTATGCCAAAGATCAAATAGTTGTTTCTACTGGAGCAAAACAATCTATTGCGAATGCTGTGTTAAGCTGTGTTAATCCGGGGGATGAGGTTATTATTCCTGCGCCTTATTGGGTTTCTTATATTGAGATCGTAAAAATTGCTGAGGGTGTACCCGTAATTGTAGAAGCGGGAATTGAAAATGATTTTAAAATGTCTGCTGATCAGTTTCGTAAAGCAATCACTTCGAAAACTAAAATGATGATTTTTTCATCTCCATGTAATCCTACAGGATCGCTTTACAGTAAAGAAGAGTTAAGAGAATTAGCAAATGTATTACTCGAAAATCCATCAGTAGTTGTGATTTCGGATGAGATTTATGAACACATTAATTTCATCGGGAAACATGAAAGTTTAGCCCAGTTTCCAGAAGTTTTTGATCAAGTCATTACTGTTAATGGTGTTTCTAAAGCATGGGCAATGACAGGTTGGAGACTCGGATATATTGGTGCTTCAAAATTAATTGCAGAGGCATGTAATAAAGTTCAAGGACAATTTACGTCTGCTACATGCTCAATTTCTCAACGTGCAGCAATTGCAGCTATGCATGCCGATCCTTCTGTTTTAGACGAAATGAAAAAAGCATTTAAAAACAGACGTGATTTAGTGTTGAATAAGTTGGCTCAAATGAAAGGAGTTCGAGCGAATAAACCTGAAGGTGCCTTCTATATATTCCCTGATATTTCTTCGTTTTTCGGAAAATCTTTTGATGGAAAAACTATTCATACCGCACAAGACTTATGTCTCTATTTATTGAGTGAAGCAATGGTTGCTTTGGTAAGTGGTGAATCGTTTGGGGCCCCAAATTGTTTAAGAATCTCTTATGCAACTTCTGAAGAAATTCTTGAAAAAGCAATGGATAGAATTGCAATTGCGTTGGAGAAATTAAAATAATTATGGTTAAAACCTTGTTTGAAGCGTTTAAATCAAAACGCATTGTAATTGTTGGAGATGTGATGTTAGATGCCTATTTGATTGGTAATGTAACGAGGATAAGTCCTGAAGCTCCTGTTCCAATTGTGAATCTAAAACATAGTGAAAGCCGTTTAGGTGGTGCAGCAAACGTTGCACTGAATATTGTGGCATTAGGTGCAGAGGCGATTATTTGTGCAGTGGTTGGAGAAGATAAAGCTGGAAATGATTTAGTGAATTTATTTGCTGAGAACAAGATAGATGCCGGCGGATTGATTTTAAGTGAATCAAGAACAACTACGGTAAAGACGAGAATTCTTGGAAATAATCAGCAATTATTAAGAATAGATTCAGAACATACCGATGAGTTAAGTGTTGAAGAACAAGAAAGATTGGTAAGTAAAGTTATTTCTATTTTAGATTCTGGAGTTGATGCATTAATTTTTGAAGATTATAATAAAGGTGTATTAACGTCGAGTGTGATTGAAAAAATAACAAAAGAATGCATAGTACGTGGTATACCTACAACGGTAGATCCAAAAAAAGATAATTTTTTAGCCTATAAAAATGTGACTTTATTTAAACCGAATTTGAAAGAGTTGAAAGAAGGTTTGGGAGTAACATTTGACTTTCAAAACAAATCTTTATTTGAAGCTGCGGTTAACGAATTAGAAGATAAATTAAATAACGAAATCACATTTGTTACCCTTTCAGAACATGGTGTTTTTATTAAATCTAAATCGGAAAAGCATTATATTCCTGCTCACGTAAGAACGATTGCAGATGTCAGTGGAGCCGGTGATACTGTTATTAGTGTTGCAACCTTATGTCTAACATTAGGTTTATCAATTGATACGATTGCGTCCTATGCAAATTTAGCTGGAGGGTTGGTATGTGAGGAAAGTGGAGTTGTAAGCATACAACCTGAACAGTTAGAACAAGAAATAGAAAGATTACAATTTGAAGCTAATTCATAGACGATAATGGAAAGAAAAGTAGTGAAGCCCTATGGCGATGCTTCTAAATCAAAGAAAGAGGAAGTTGCTGAAATGTTTAATAATATTTCAGCTAAATATGATTTTTTAAATCATTTTTTATCTCTTGGAATTGATAAATTATGGCGAAAAAAAGCAGTCAAATTGTTAAAGCCTTTAAATCCAACTAAAATACTGGATATTGCCACTGGAACGGGTGATTTTGCCATTGAAAGTCTCTCTTTGTCTCCAAAAGAAATTGTAGGCTTAGATATTTCTGAAGGAATGCTTGAAAAAGGCAGGGAAAAGATGCGCAATAGAAGAATTGATCACATCATTTCGATGCGTTTAGGTGATTCTGAAAAAATTCCTTTTGACGATGATTATTTTGATGCATTAACAGTTGGATTCGGTGTAAGGAATTTCGAAAATTTGGAACAAGGACTCGCTGATATGTTAAGAGTCGTTCGTCCTGGTGGAAAATTAGTTATTCTAGAATTCTCAAAACCTAAATCTTTTCCAGTCAAACAGTTATTTCATTTTTATTCTTCTACAATTATCCCTTTTTTAGGCAAGAAAATTTCAAAAGATGCGAATGCTTATGCTTATCTTCCAGAATCTGTAGCTGCTTTTCCAGAAGGCAAACAATTTGAAGATATACTATTGAATGTTGGATATAAAAATGTTGCATCAATACCAGTTTCTGGTGGTATTGCAACAATTTATTACGGAAATAAATAATTTCTAAAGATGCGTGCATTTTTACTAGTATTTATTATTTCAATCACATTATTTGTGAATTGTAATTTTGTAAATGCACAACTTCAAAAACCAGAAAATTATTCAAAATTTGATTCACGTTTATTGCATTTTGGCGTTCAATTAGGGTTGAATAGTAATAACTTTTTATTAGTAACACAACCTTCCCTTTTTTCAAAATACAATTATACTTCTATTGTAACAGAGGGGCTTCCAGGTGCACAAGTAGGAATGGTGGTTTCTTTGAAATGCTTTACTCCAATTGTTAGACTTCGATTTGTGCCAACTTTTTCGTTTATCGAGCGCGTCATTAAATATCAAGCATTTTCAAAGGATGTGGATGATAAAATTGAATCTATTGAAAAAAGAATAAATTCTTCTAATCTAGATTTTCCATTGATGCTTCAGTTAAGAACTATGAGAAGTACAAATTTTGATGCGTATTGCTTAGGTGGTGTTCAATTTACGTATGACTTACAATCAATGGCTGATAAAACTCAGAATTTTGTAGATCCATTCATTAAATTAAAAAAACAAAACTTGATGTTACAAGCGGGAGGAGGTATCGAATTTTTCGCGGAGTATTTTAAATTTGGAATCGAATTGAAGTATTCATATGGTTTTCAAGATGTCTTGATTCAAGATGCTACTATTTTTTCTTCACCGCTTAGGTATTTAAAGAATAATTCTTGGATTTTTTCAATTACATTTGAAGGATAATGAGTCAATTAATTGAATTAAAGTTAACACCTGAAGAAGCTAAGAACGAATCAATTATTCGTGAAAAATTACTTTCTGTTAATCCAAAACTTAAAGATGATTTTATTTTTAGATGGAAAAAAAGATCATTCGACGCCCGATCAAGAAATATCAAAGTAAATGCGCTTTTTGAGATTTTCTCAACCAAAGAAGAGGTTTCTGAATTAAAATCTTTTCCATTTCGTGATGTAAGAAATGCTGAAAAAATACATATTGTTGGAGCAGGTCCTGCAGGTTTATTTGCTGCATTGAGAGCAATACAAAATGGATTTTGTCCAATTGTTTTTGAACGAGGCAAAGACGTACAAGCAAGAAGAAGAGATTTAGCACGTTTGAATAAAGAGCACTTGGTTAATTCTGAATCCAATTATTGTTTCGGGGAAGGTGGAGCTGGTACTTATTCAGATGGAAAGCTTTACACTCGTTCGAAAAAGAGAGGTGATGTATTAAGAGCGATGGAATGGTTCGTTTATTTTGGTGCTAATCCTGATATTTTAGTAGATGCACACCCGCATATTGGTACGAACAAACTACCAAAACTTATTGAAAATATTAGAAATCTTATTCTAAAAGCTGGTGGTGAAGTTCATTTTGAAAACAAACTGACAGATTTGATTTATAAGAATAATCAATTGGAAAAGATTGTGATTAATGCTTCAAAAGAATTTTATGTTGAGAATTTAATATTAGCAACAGGTCATTCTGCAAGAGATATCTTTGAGTTGATTCATAATAAGGGAATTAAATTAATTGCTAAGCCTTTTGCATTGGGAGTGAGAGTGGAACATCGACAGGAATTTATTGATAAAATTCAATACCATGGACGAATCAACGATGAATACATTCCGCCAGCTTCTTATGCACTTGTTACACAAGTAGAAGATCGTGGTGTGTATTCTTTTTGTATGTGTCCAGGTGGAATTATTGCTCCTTGTGCGACAGAGCAAAATGAAGTTGTCACAAATGGTTGGTCGCCTTCAAAAAGAAATAATCCGTATGCAAATTCAGGGATTGTAGTAAGTGTTTATCCAGAAGATTTTGATAATTATTCTACTGACCCCCTAGTTTGTTTGAATTTTCAGAAACAAGTTGAAAAGACATGTTGGGAGGCTGCAGGTAGTTCACAAAAAGTTCCTGCTCAATGTCTAAAGGATTTTATTGAAAATAAAGTATCTGTTGATTTCCCAAGGTCTTCATATCAGCCAGGAATTGTGAGTGTGAATCTTAATGATATATTACCGGTATTTATTGCGTCCAGACTTCGACAGGCATTCATTGATTTTGAAAAAAAAATGCCTGGTTTCATTACGAATGATGCTGTTTTGCATGCTCCTGAGTCAAGAACAAGTTCTCCAATTCAAATTCCAAGAGATTCTGAGACATGTCAACATCCCGAACTAGTAGGTTTATACCCTTGTGCTGAAGGTGCAGGTTATGCTGGGGGTATTATTTCTGCGGCATTAGATGGAATGAAATGCGTTGATGCTATTGTTGCAAAGATTGAAAATAACTCCCGACAATAATTGATGCTGCCATGGCGACATTCAATGATTCTGATTCACCGTATTTAGGGATGGTTATTTTATGAGAAATAAATTTTTTTAGTGCTTCAGAAATACCATTGCCTTCATTTCCTAACAATAATATTCCTTTTTCATTGAATTTGGTAGTAAATACATTCTCTCCGTTTAGAAGCGCACCATATATAGGGAGTGTTGTGTTTTCAAGAAATTCATCAAGGGGTTTATAGGAAATGTTTACTCTAAAAATAGCTCCCATTGTAGATTGAATTACTTTTGAATTATAACAATCAACCGTATTTTCAGAACATATGATTTCTAAAATACCAAACCAGTCCGCTAGTCGGATTATTGTACCCAAATTTCCAGGATCTTGTATGTGATCGAGTACGAGAATTAAATTAGACGTTTGGTTAGTCGATGGTTGTTTTTTACAGATGCCGATGGCTTTATTTGGTGTGTTTAATGTGGATATTTTTGCAAGATCTTGAGGTAATACTTCAGTTACAGAAATCGTTGAGGGGATATCGTTTTGTTCAATGAAAATAGAAGTAGCATAAATATGATCGATATTCGTTTTAGCATAAATTATAGCTTCATTGACAATCTTTTCTCCTTCGATTACAAATTTTCCTGAAAGAACCCGTTCCTTTTTATTTTGGAGTGATTTTATAAATTTGATATCTGCTTTTGTAATCATCACTTTTTGTTACTTTTGTTATTATAACTAACTATTGAAACTATTCAAACATACATATAATCTTTTATTCTTCCTATTGTTTGGAGGGTTAATTGTAGGTTGTAGTAGGTATACCTCTGTTCCGAAAAATCAGTATTTACTTATCAAAAACAAATTAAATATTAAAGGTGATAAGGTTTATTATTCTGATTTTAAGAGTATTATACGACAGGTGCCAAATCAAAAAATCTTAGGTTTACCTTTCTCATTGTTGGTTCATAATTCAATAGACTCTTCTACGGTTCAAAAAAAGCACCTGAAATTGTTAGAGCGAGTGAAACGATCGAATGCTAGAAAAATAAAAAAAAACAAGATTGTAAATGAGAAAAGAATACAAAAATCACAAAAAAGAGGAGAGAGTTTTTATGAGAAAAAAGACTTGTTTCTAGAAGACACTACAAATATTCGATTATCATTTATGGAGTGGATGAAGTTTAAACTTGGCGAACCTCCAGTAATTTTTGATTCAATTTATTACAATAAAACGCTAGATCAATTTAAAGTTTTTTTACACTCAAAAGGATATTATGATGCTTCAATAGTATCAAAAATAGAATATAAAAAGAAAAAAGCAAAAGTCTATTATCAAATACATACAGGTCGACCTTTTGTGATTTCAGAATTTAAAGTAACATCTTCAAATGATACTTTAATTGGAATTTATAAGAAGTTTAAAGAAGATCTACATTCCAATATTGAGTTAAATAAAACAAAATTTGACAGTAAATTATTGGATGATTATAGAGAAAAAGTTGCTTATTTTTTCAGGGAACAAGGATTGTATGGTTTCTCTAATTCAAATGTTAAATTCTTAGTTGATTCTTCAAATATTTCCAAAAGTGTATCTGTTGAAATGCAATTGTTGGATCGAACCATATCTGTTAATTCTGGGTTAAAAGAAATAGTGCCTTTTTCATTAAAGAAAATTAATGCTGTCTATTTTCATGTCATTGATACAAGTTATGTCCTTGATGGGTTTAAAAATAAAGTGTATAGATCTAATTTAACCTTGTTTTCAAATGGTTTTGTTAGAACACTTGATACTTTACGTTACAAAAGAAATCAATCTTCATCGTTAATTCATGTCACTTATAATTCGTATTTACCATTTAAACCTGATGTGTTTGATCAACAAAACTTTGTTTTTGTGGATTCTAATTACACTCAATCTCTTGTGGATAAAACAAATTTTAACCTTGCAAATTTAGGATTGTTTCAACTTGTAAAACCTGAGATTATTGAAGATTACGCAACTTCCAAAATAGAGGTTCATTTTTATTTGGTATTAAAGAAAACACACTCCTTTCCATTGTCTTTGAGGTTTACACGCTCTGATGTTTTTTTCGGATTTTCAGGATCTGCGAATTATACGAATATAAATTTATTTAAAGGAGCTGAACGATTTACATTGAGTTTAACAGGTGGATTTCAATCAATGCCAACATTAGCATACTCTTCCACTGATCAAAATTTGAATTCTACAAATAATGCTGCAAATCAAGTTTTTAACACCTTTGAAATAGGGCCCTCTATGAAATTAGAATTACCGGGAATTTATCCTTTTTCTTTCTTGTTTAAATCGAAATCAATTAAGAAACAAACAATTCTAGCCACTAATTTAGGCTTTCAGCATAGAAATGTTTTCACAAGAGAATCATTTAGGTTGTCTTTTTTATATTCACTAAGTTTTAGTGATAAAAATGAACTTCAAATTGGTTTTCCGGGGGTTACGTCAATCAATTTTTCTAACTTTTTAAATTTTGATGAAACTTTCAAGAAAAACATCTACAATTTTAAGGATCCTTTCACACAAAATTATTATACTAATTTAATGAATTGGCAAGATTTAAAATTGATTTATTCTCACAAAAGCACTTCAAATAATAAGGTTTTTAATTATAAATCCAATCTTGATATTTCAGGAAACGTTTTAAATATTTTCAGAAGTTATCAAATAAAGAACAATCAAAATCAATATATGATTCTGGGTGTTCCTTACTCTCAATTTGTTAAACTAGATAATGAATTCATTCAAGGTGTTCCTTTTTCAAGGTTTAATAGTCTAAATTATAAATTAGGAATAGGCATAGGTATTCCTTATGGGAATTCTAAGTTAGCCTTACCTTTTGATTACAGTTTTTTTGGAGGTGGTCCCAATGATAATAGGGGATGGAGAGCTGGATCATTAGGTCCTGGATCTTATAACTATTACCTTGATAAAAATTATTCTACTGTTCAATTAGGTGATATTAGATTAGCATTTTCAACTGAATACAGGTTTAAGCTTACCAAATACCTAAGAGGGGCTGTTTTTATGGATGCGGGAAATATATGGACTTATAATTTAGACGAAAAAAGACCAGGGAGTCAATTCTCGAAATCTTGGATGAATGAAATTTCTGTAGCATCGGGTCTTGGTTTACGAGCTGATTTTGAGTATTTTATTTTACGGATGGATATTGGTTTTAAACTAAGAAATCCTGCATTAACTTCAGGGAAAAGATGGTTTTTTGACCCTACTGATCAAGAAGTGCAGAAGGTCATTGATGAAAATCCGGCGAAGTTTAGTAGTCCTTTTTTCCCCAAGAATTGGAACGATATAATTAATTCTATTAGAGTCGGAATAGGCTATCCATTCTAACCTGAATTAAATTTTTTGTTTTGAAACGTTTAAATCCACTTTTTCATTTATTCCAGGAATTTCACCACTTTTTGAATATTGCCAATGAACAATTCTTTTATAATTTAATTCCATTGGTTTTCTGGTATAACTTGCAATCCAAAAATTATAGTTTAAAAAATCATTTTTAAATTTTTCTATAAAGAAATTATCTTGGGTGTATATTACAGGATGGTGACCAGTTTTTTTCTCGACATACAATAACCATTTAGTCATTGATTTTTTTAATTCAGCATCATTTTTTTCAGCATTCTCTATCTCTACGTCTAATACTGGTGGTAAATCAATGTCTCTTGGTTTCCAAATAGAAATAAAGTGCTTTGCTTGCTTGATTGGATCCTTATTTGGGTTAAAAAAGTGATAGGATCCATTTCTTACTCCAAGCTCATTTAGAGATTTTCGATTTCTCTCCCATTCCTCATCTATAAAATTAGTACCTTCTGTTGCCTTACAATAAACAAAATTAATTAATGTATCCATTTTGTTTTTGTGTAGTATTTTATCCCAATTAATAATTCCTTGATGATGCGAAATATCTATACCGAAACTATTAAATCCTTCGGGAATGTGTATCGTGAGTTGTTTTATCTTTTCTTTTTCGTTTATTCTAGTTGAATCAGGCAAGAAATTTAAAATTAATATAAATAATACGACACTGCCTATTCCTACCCAAATCCAGGTCTTAAGTTGTAAATTATTTTTCTTTTTCCCTGTTTTTTTTCTTCTTGAAACGGTTGAAGTTTTGGCAGTCTTATTTTGTACAATTCTAATTGGCGGACGAGTTGTTTTTGCCATCCTAATTATTTAAATTTTTCAGATACAATAAGTTCTTTAGTTCCATGTCCCCATTGGTAGAAACCTTCTGATGTCTTTATACCTAATTTTTTTGCCGTTACCATATTTACTAATAATGGGCATGGAGCATATTTTGCTTGTTTAAATCCATCGTATAAAACATTTAAGATAGCCAAGCAAACATCTAATCCAATGAAATCGGCTAATTGTAATGGTCCCATAGGATGAGCCATACCTAGTTTCATTACTGTATCAATTTCTTCAACGCCAGCAACACCTTCGTAAAGTGTATAAATTGCTTCATTAATCATTGGCATCAAAATTCTATTTGCCACAAATCCAGGATAATCATTTACTTCCACTGGTGTTTTTTGAAGTGTTTTAGATATATCAATTATGGTTGCAGTAACTTCGTTTGACGTTGAGTAACCACGTATTATTTCCACCAATTTCATAACTGGAACTGGATTCATAAAATGCATTCCAATGACGTTCTCAGGACGTTCTGTAACTGCTCCAATTGCTGTAATCGATATTGAAGATGTATTGGATGCAAGAATCGCGTTTTTTGGTGCAAACTGATCCAATTGTTTGAAAATAGATAGTTTTAAATTAATATTTTCTGTTGCTGCTTCAATGACTAAAAATGCGTTTTTCACTCCTTCTTCAAGTGAAGTTGAAGTTGTTATTCTTCGTAATGTATTTTCTTTTTCTTCAATATTTAGATTTCCTTTTGAAACTTGTCTTTCAAGGTTTTTTTCGATTGTTGCAATTCCTTTCTCAATGGCTTTTTCTGATATGTCAATAAGTGTCACATCATATCCAAATTGAGCAAAAGTATGCGCAATTCCATTCCCCATTGTTCCAGAACCTATTACAGATATATTTTTCATTTCTTTATGTTTTATTATAAATCTATTTATTTTTTTTAAAAGACAAAAGGAATTACAAGAATTCCTTTTGTGTAAAATTTAAGAAGTTTTTTATTTTTTCTTTAATCGTTCTTGCTGCATTTTCTGCATTGATTCTAATCGTTCTTGAAATTTAGATTTCTTTTTAGGAGTAGCGGATGCTTTTATTTTTTTTGCGGCCATTTTTTGTCTTAACTTATCTTCGTCAACAAAAAAGTGTTTGATTGCTAACATAATAATTATTGAGATAAGCGTTGAAATAAAATAGTAATAACTTAATCCTGCGGAATAATTATTAAAAAAGAAAATCATCATAAATGGAAATATATACATGATTACTTTCATGTCTGGCATACCAGGTTGCTGTGGTTGTGTAACATTTCCACTATTTATATATGTATACACTAAAGTTGTTGCAGCCATAAGTAGGGTAAATAAAGATACATGGTCTCCATACAATGGGATGTATGTTCCGAAATCATAAATAGAGTCAAAGGAGGATAAATCTTCTGCCCATAAAAAGCTTTGTTGTCTTAATTCAAATGCTGCAGGAAAAAATCTAAATATTGAGAGTAAAATAGGCATTTGTATTAACATAGGTATACAACCAGCCATAGGACTTGCACCACTTTCTTTGTAAAGTGACATCATTTCCATCTGTTTTTTCATTGCATCTTCTTTATTTGGAAATTTAGCGTTCAATTCATCTATCTCTGGTTTTAATATTCTCATTTTTGCAGATGACACATACATTTTCCATTGAATTGGAGTCAAAACTAATTTGATGATGATCGTAATCAACAAAATAACAATTCCAAGACCAATACCCATATCTGCAAAAGCATTGAACATAGGTTGTATTGCATAGATATTTATCCATCTAAACAATCCCCATCCATAATTTATGATGTCCTCATAATTAGAATC
The DNA here is from genome assembly GCA_945877005.1 of Chryseobacterium gleum. Lineage (GTDB taxonomy): Bacteria > Bacteroidota > Bacteroidia > Flavobacteriales_D > Crocinitomicaceae > CANHVK01. The sequence continues at coordinate 7,835 of CAMCQL010000013.1, read as the reverse complement.
ATAAGCTTTAAGAACTTCATAGTCATTAGGACCGAAATACCAATTCATTTTAATTGATTTAGAACTCGGGATTGTTAATCCTAATAGCGCACTGTATTTTTTAATATGTGTGTGATATTTTGGGTGTTGTTCTCCAAAATTCGTGATTTTTAAACTAGAATTTGATGCGTTAAAGTTTATGTTTGGACGAATAATTGTTGAGAAATAACTCTGTTTGAATGCTACCCATTCTAATGGCGTTTCAATTTTTTCTTCGTCATTTGATACTTCGCTTAAATAGTCAGATTCTTTATCGGGACTTTTAAAACATACTGTAGAAACTCTACGTTGTTCGCTAAGAAGTCGTTCAGATTTGGATAAAGAAGCTTCCCATTCAAAAGTAGGATTGTCAATTTTTTGATTGATTCCATTGAATTTTACCTCAAAATTCAATTCAAATCCTTCAGGTTTTAAGCTGTAAATAAATTCAAGTTGTTCTTTTCCATCAAGTAAAGTTTCAAGTACAATTTTTTGTTTTGATTTTTTGACAATATTGAAATTTAAGTCTTTTGACTTATATATTTTGTTATTTATTGTGAAATTGATTGAATTTGTAGAATTACCAGACTTAAAAAGAGAAAGTGTTTTTTGGGAAGATTTATTCTTAGCAAATTGATGGTAAGATTTATAATCGTTAAGTTTTACTTCGTCCAACATTCCTCCTTTTGTAGCTACAAAAGCAGTTATTTTGTTGTTTTTCAACTCAATAATTTCATTTTTGGATAGAATTGATAGCGAATTAGAGACTATTGACTTATTAGTTGAAATGTTACTTTTGGCACTAATTTCTTTTGAAGACTTTATTTCTTTTTTGGTTTTAGCTTGCTCTTTTTTAACAAGTTCGTTTCCTTTTTTAATTTCTTCAGGGGTAGGTTGATTAAAATAGGTGAAAGTAGCAAGAATTACACCTATTAATCCAAGTCCGATAAGGGTATTTTTATCCATTTTTATTTTTTATTTTCTAATGATGCTTTTATGAAACCTACAAAAAGTGGATGTGGTTTCGCTACTGTACTTTTATATTCTGGGTGAAATTGCGCTCCAACAAACCAAGGATGTTCTGGTATTTCAACAACTTCTACCAAACCTGATTCTGGATTTTTCCCAGTGGCGATCATTCCATTTTCTTCAAATTGTTGTAAGTAATCGTTGTTGAATTCGTAGCGATGACGATGACGTTCGTTAATTTTTTCTGTGTTATATGCTATAGCAGCATTTGAATTTGGGATTAATTCGCATTTGTAAGCTCCTAAACGCATTGTTCCTCCCATGTTAGAGATGTTTTTTTGCTCTTCCATCATACTTATCACTGGATGTTTTGTGTCTTCAGCAATTTCAGTGGTATGTGCATCTTTTAATCCCAATACATTTCTTGCAAATTCAATAACAGCACATTGCATACCGAGGCATATTCCTAAAAATGGTATTTTGTTTTCTCTTGCAAATTTCACCGCTTTAATTTTACCCGAAATACCTCTTGATCCAAATCCAGGTGCAACAAGGATTCCATCTAACCCTTCTAATTCTTCCTGAATGTTTTCTCTATTTAGTTTTTCTGAATGAATCCATTTTACATTTACTTGACATTCATTTGATACACCAGCATGTATAAATGCTTCGCTAATTGATTTGTATGAATCTTTTAATTCTACATATTTCCCTATTAATCCAATAGATACTGAATGTTTAGGGTTTTTAAGTCGATTTAAAAATGAAGTCCATTCATCTAAGTTAGGCGTAGCTTTAGAGGATAAATTGAGTTTTTCCAAAACTACTTTATCTAATTCCTCCGCTTGCATAAGTAATGGCACGTCATAAATTGATGCTGCATCTCGAGATTCTATAACTGCATTGACACTAACATTGCAAAATTTAGCTATTTTTTGGCGAATGTTTAAATCCAATGGATGTTCTGTTCTACAGCATAGTATATCTGGTTGAACACCAAGTTCTAATAGCTGTTTAACCGAGTGTTGTGTTGGTTTTGTTTTTAATTCTCCAGCCGCAGCTAAATAAGGAATCAATGTAAGGTGTACTACGATACAATCATTCTCAAATTCCCATAACATTTGTCTAACTGCCTCAACATAAGGAAGAGATTCAATATCTCCAACGGTACCTCCAATTTCTGTAATAACGATATCAAAAGTGCCTTTTTTTCCTAATATTTGAATTCTTTCTTTTATTTCATCTGTGATATGGGGAATAACTTGTACTGTTTTCCCCAAAAATTCTCCTTTTCTTTCTTTTTCAATTACTGACTGATAGATTTTTCCAGTAGTGACATTATTTGCTTGTGAAGTTGGGACATTTAAAAATCGTTCATAATGACCTAAGTCCAAATCTGTTTCTGCACCATCATTTGTTACAAAACATTCACCATGTTCGTAAGGATTTAATGTTCCTGGATCAATATTTATATAAGGATCTAGCTTTTGAATGGTGGCAGAATATCCTCTAGCTTGTAAAAGTTTTGCCAAAGAAGCGGCAATAATTCCTTTACCTAAAGATGAAGTCACACCTCCGGTTACAAAGATGTATTTTGTTGAATTTGACATGGATTTAATTTTGTAACTACGGGAAACAAAGTTAATACTTTAAAAAGAAGGTAGAAGGTATTTTTTAATAATTTTCTAACTCACATGATTTTTTATGAAAATCAATTGTTGATTTATCGTGTATTAGTTTTCACGATCGAGTTTCTCGAATGGCCCTTAGGATGATTTCTCCTGCAGTAATAATTTCTTTATGAGTGATGGTTAGTGGTGGGGATAACCTAAAACTGTAGGGATGGGATAAAAACCAAAAACTAATCAAACCATATTCCAAACACTTATTTACTACTTTTTCCACTCTTTCGAAAGAACACATATCAAATGCAAACATCATTCCCACACGTCGTATTTCGATAATTTCAGGTTCTGTGATTAGCATATTTACCAGTAGTTCTCCATTTGATTCTACTTCAGAGTAATTTATTTCTTGTGTTAGAACTTCTAGGAATGCGTTTGCTGCTGCGCAAATTACTGCATTTCCACCAAATGTAGTGATATGTCCTAACATTGGATTATTTGTGAATTTGGCTAAGTATTCTTTCGAACTGACCAAAGCTCCGATAGGTAAACCTCCCCCTAACGCTTTACCTAATGTTAGTACATGTGGGGTAACTCCAGACCTTTCAAAAGCGAAATTTTTTCCGGCTCTTCCCATACCACATTGAATTTCATCAAAGATTAATAAAGCACCTACAGCTTCACATTTTTCTTTTAAGGCTTTTAAAAAAAATGAATCACTTTCTCTTACACCTGCATCTCCTTGTATTGTTTCAATAATAACCCCTGCTGTTTTAACAGTGATTTTATTAAGGTCTAAAATACAATTATGCTCTAAAAATTGAATGTCTGAAAGAAGGGGTCTATAAGCTCTTTTTTTTGTTTCGTTTCCTGAAATACTTAGTGAACCATTCGTACTACCGTGATAGGAGCCTCTAAAGGATATTATCTCAGTTCGTTTTGTGACACGTTTTACTAATTTAATAGCTGCTTCATTCGCTTCAGTCCCTGAATTCACAGGGTATACACAATTTAATTTTTCGGGTAATATAGAAGTTAATTTTTTTGAAAAAGCCAATGGGGAATCTTGTATAAATTCCCCATATACCATCACATGTAAATGTTTGTCAAGTTGTTTTTTGATTGCATTTTGTATATGCGGGTGTCTATGTCCTACATTTGTTACTGCAACCCCTGCAATCATGTCAAAATATTGTTTTCCGTTTTTATCATAGATGTAAATCCCTTCAGCATAATCAACATCAATTAAGTAGGGAGAAGGATTTGTTTGTGCTTGAACAGATAAAAATTCTTCAATCTTTGACATTGTGATTGTTTTTCTTTATTTTCTAGTTAGAACTTTTTCTACTGCAGCAACGATATGTTCTGTATCAATTCCATATTTTTTCATTAATTCCATAGGAGTACCACTTTCTCCAAAAGTGTCATTAACTGCTACAAATTCTTGAGGTACTAAAAGCGTTTGTGTTATAACCTGAGCAACAGATTCTCCGAGACCACCAGCAATCATGTGTTCTTCAGCAGTAACAACACATTTAGTTTTTGATAGTGATTTTAAAAGAGCTTGTTTATCAAGTGGTTTTATTGTATGCATGTTAATCAATTCGACTGAAATCCCTTTTTCTTCAAGAATTTTTATTGCTTCAATTGATTTCCAAACTAAATGGCCACAAGCTACTATTGTAACATCTGTACCTTCAGCAAGTATATCTGCTTGTCCTATTTTAAATTCAGCGTCTTCCTTAACAAAGATAGGCATTACAGGTCTTCCGAATCTTAAATAAACTGGGCCTTCATGAGCTGCGATTGCAATTGTTGCTTGTTTTGTTTGATTGTAATCAGCAGGTACTATAACAGTCATGTTTGGAAGCATTTTCATCATTCCAATATCCTCAAGAATTTGATGTGTAGCACCATCTTCACCTAATGTTAAACCAGCATGAGATGCGCAAATTTTCACGTTTTTTTGAGAGTATGCGACCGATTGTCTTATTTGATCATAAACACGTCCAGTTGAAAAGTTTGCAAATGTACCAGTATAAGGTATTTTCCCTCCAATTGTCATGCCCGCAGCCATTCCGATCATATTTGCTTCAGCGATACCTACTTGAAAAAATCTTTCAGGAAAATCGGTTGCAAATGCATCCATTTTTAACGATCCAGTTAGGTCAGCACATAGGGCAACTACGTTTGGATTATTTTTTCCAAGTTCATGAAGTCCTGCACCAAACCCTGAACGAGTGTCTTTGTTTCCGTAAATCTCGAATTCTGTCATTTTTTTATTATAAGTTTACACTTGTTTGTTTTTCTGATATAATTCTAAACTCTTTTTCAAAAGAATAGGAAGTTGATTTTATGTTTTTTTGTCTGTAATAAATTTTATATTTTCCAGGTTGTAATGACCATTCCTCTTGAGATTTAGAGGCATTAATGGAGCAGACCCATTCCCATTGTCCTTCTGTTTTTTCATAAAACACTTGTCCAACTGTTGGGTTTGAACTTTTACATGAGAAAGTCCCCGGAGCTTCTATATCAATATTCGTTATACTACTTTGTTTAACCTCAATAGTTTTGTAAATTCTTGGTAAAGTCAATATTTCTAACCGATAGTTCCCTATTAGGTATTTATCTATTGTGTTTAATGATTGTACGTTAATTGTTTGATCGTCATTGGCTAATGTAATTCTAGTTGGTATTTCTACTGATCTCGAACCGTTAACTATGCGAGTCTTTATAAAACCTTGAGGTGCATCAACAATGATTGTATTGTGAATATGTTTTTTGAGTTTTATGTTTTTTTTCTCAATTTTAGGTAATGTGTTTACAACTAGATCATATTCAAATGACGGTTCAAGAATAAGTGTATCTGGATTTCCAAAGCGATTTAATGTATGTTCAAATGCATATTTTAACTCTTTCGTCCCTGATTTGTATAAAAAAAGTGTCACATCAGTTTCTGTTGGTTTGGAGAAAATATCGTTTAAATTGATTTGAGCGCTAGTGTTTACTAATGCTTTTGATACAACATTTTTCAAAGCATTTTTAAACGCGTCTTTAGATTCTGCTTCTGAATAACTACCAATACATTTAAATTTTTCTAGATAGGAGAGATCCATACCTATACCAATAACAAATGGAGTGATGTTGATGTTTTTATCTCTTAGTTTTTTTGCAATTACACAAGGATCGTTGTCGCAAGCTTCTAATCCGTCAGTGATTAAAATGATGCAATTTCTAGCGGTTACATCTGGAAAGTCACCTGCTGCAGCTTCCAATGATCGAGCTATGGGTGTGGTTCCTTTTGCTTTGATTGTTCGGATAAAACCTTTAATCTGAGAGAAATTATTGCTTCCAAAAGGCACTTCAAGTTTCGTATCGTTACAATCTTGGAAAGTAGCTGTGATTGGTGATTGATGACCATATACTCTAAGTGCAATTTCCAAATTTTCAGTTCCTTCTAAACTGTCAATTGCTTGTTCTAAAAGTTCTTTGGCAGCCTCTATTCTTGTTTGATTTCCCCAACTTGCGTTCATGCTATTAGAAGCATCTAAGATAAATAGTATTCTGGTTTTCTGATCTTGAGCGATCGAAAAACAATTTATTAGAAGTAATATGGGAAATAAAAACTTCAATTAATAATCGCCTAATGTTTCTTCAAGTTGGTTTAATGCAGATTTTAACTGTTCAGGGTTTGGTGCAACACCATGCCATTTATGATTTCCTTCCATGAAGTCTACACCTTTGCCCATTTCAGTTTTCATAATGATGACTATTGGCGAACCTTTTCCTGTTTCTGATTTTGCTTGATTCAATGTTGAAATTATTTCAGAAACATTGTGTCCGTCCATTTCAAAAGTCATCCATCCAAATGCTTCCCATTTTGCTTTAAGATTACCCAAAGATAGTACGTCCTCAACATCTCCATCAATTTGTCTACCATTGTAATCGATTGTTGCGATAAGATTGTCTATCTTTTTTGCAGAAGCATACATTGCAGCTTCCCAGATTTGGCCCTCTTGTAACTCTCCATCACCATGAAGTGTGTAAACGATTGAATTTTCTTTGTTTAATTTTTTAGTGATAGCAGTTCCTATAGCACAAGATAATCCTTGTCCTAAAGATCCAGAAGCCATTCGTATTCCTGGTAGTTTTTTGTCCGTACTTGGGTGACCTTGAAGTTTTGATCCAAGTTTACGAAATGTTCCTAATTCACTTACTGGAAAATAACCTGAACGTGCCAAAACACTGTACCATACTGGAGATATATGCCCGTTAGAGAGATAGAAAACATCCTCACCTTTAGCATCCATATCAAAGTTTTTATTATGGTTCATTATTTCAAAATAAAGCACTGTCAAGAAATCAGCACAACCTAATGATCCACCTGGGTGTCCTGAATTTACTTCAGCAACCATTCGAACTATGTCTCTTCTAACTTGTGATGCGATTTTTACTATTTCCATGGTTTATAGAATTTAATAAGCGTTTTTATCTTTTCGGATTATATTATAAATGGTCAAAAGAATAATTTTGATATCTAATAAAAAAGACCAATTTTCTATGTACCATATATCTTTGATTACTTTGTCCTTCATTTCTTGAAGTTTTCTTGATTCATCTATGTAGCCTGTTGTTTGAGCCCAACCAGTAATTCCGGGTTTAACAAATTGTCTTACTAGAAATTCATTCACTAACCTTGAATATTCTTCAGTATGTTTAATCATATGTGGTCTTGGACCAACAACCGACATTTGACCTAAAAAAACATTAATAAATTGAGGTAATTCATCTATACGTGTTTTCCTTAATAATTTCCCTATTGGGGTGATTCTAGGATCATTTATCAATGTACCAATATTATTAGCTTCTTTGTTTATTCTCATCGTCCTAAATTTGTAACATTTAAAAACTTTATTGTCTTGTCCAGATCTGTCTTGTATGAAGAAAACAGGACCTTTTGACGTTAATTTAATGATTATAAAAACGATAGGGAATAACCAAGGGTAGATTAAAAGAATGATTGAAACAGAAAAAAACAAATCAAATAAACGTTTAATCGTTAGGTTAAAAATGTTTTCTAGCGGTTCTTTTCTAAGAACTAATACGGGAATGTCGTTGTAGAAATCGATGCTTAATTTACGATTTAAAGTATATTGTTTAAATGTTGGTAATATTTTAAATCTTATAAAATTATGTTCGCAATATTCAATTAATTTTTTAATA